>JBDSDI010000174.1:0-6588 GCA_039920645.1 Bdellovibrionota bacterium
GTGGCCGAACCTAATGCGCTCGTCGGTTTCGCCGGACCGCGCGTGATCGCGCAGACCATCAACGAAAAACTTCCGGAAGGTTTCCAGAGGGCCGAATTCCTTCTCGATCACGGCATGGTCGACAAGATTGTTCCTCGCAGCGATCTGAAGGATTATCTCGCTCGTATCCTGGGCCTTCTGTGCTGAGACGATGACCCGAGTTGGATTCGCTCTTCTCTTGTTGGTAGGCGCAGTCGCTTCGACGGCACAGTCAGCTCGTCAAAATCAGGGCGGTCTCGAGTTTTCGGCCGACGACTGGGAGATGGACGGCAATACGAAAACCACCCGTGCACGCGGCAACGTCGAAGTTCAGATGGGCGATCGAAAGTTGCAAGCGGAAGCGGTCGATATGAAACCGCAGGAAAACCGCGTTGAAGCGCGCGGCAAAGTCACCGTATCGGAAGGGCTGCTCAGCATCGAAGGCGACGAAGCCCAAGTCGAAGTGACGACGTCCAAGGGCAACTTCCGTAACGCCGTACTTCGTTACGGTAAATCTTTTTACGCCGAAGGACGCAAACTCGAATCCCTCGGAGATAACCGCTACAGAGTTACCAACGGAAAAATTTCATTCTGTCAGGACTGTCCCCAGAGCTGGAGCGTCTTTGGAACTTCGATCGAACTCGAAATCGAAGGCTACGCCGAAATCCATCACGCACTCTTCCAAATCAAGGACCAACCGGTTGCCTACTTCCCGATCTTCTATTTCCCGATTAAGACCAAACGCCAGTCCGGCTTCTTGTTGCCTGACATCCGCTTCTCC
Source organism: Bdellovibrionota bacterium (assembly GCA_039920645.1). Lineage (GTDB taxonomy): Bacteria > Bdellovibrionota > UBA2428 > UBA2428 > UBA2428 > CAMCVE01. The sequence goes on from JBDSDI010000174.1 coordinate 800, forward strand.
GGAGATCTGGGCACGCAGCTCGCGCAACCCTACTTCTGGGCTATCGGTCCCGATCAGGATGCGACTCTCGAATATCGGTACATGACTGAAGGCGGTCATCGTCTCTTCAACGAATATCGCTACGTCTACTCCAGTCGAAGTTTCATCGACGCCAAGACTTCTTACGTTCATAACACTTCGGTTCCCAAAGTCGGCAATGATCGCTACGGCATGAGTGCCAATCAGCGTTGGCAGCTTTCGCCGAGCTGGGTGGAGCGCTATCAAGGCGAGCTCGCGAGCGATACGCTCTATCCCTCGAATTTCGGCAACGATTTCCTGAACGCTCGACTCCCCACGCTTTCGAATCGACTTTCTCTCAGCCGCCAAGACGATATGACATGGGTCACGCTTCAGGGCTATTGGAATACCAATAACCTCATTCGCGATGAGTCCAAGGGCGTCAAGCCGAAGGGTCCGCTTAACGCCGAACCCGAATTCATCGCATCGGTTCCGAGTTTCGCACTTTTCGGTCCGGTTCGTTTCCAGTCCGACTTCGATTATTTCCGTCTTCGCCGCGACGGAGGCCCCGTCGATGAAGTCACCGGATGGATTCGCGAAGGCGATCGCACCTCGCTGAAAACCCGCGCCTTCATGCCCAATACGATTGCTGATCTTTTCCTCCTTGAGTCGTCGGTCGAAACCCGCACCGACCTCTACGCCTTCGACGCTCCGGGCTTCGCATCGTCAGCTGCGCGCGCCCGCGTGGCTTTCGAGGAACGCCTCAGCGCGCAGCTCTACCGCGTCTACGACGTCGACTTCGGCGATCTGAAGGCGCTTAAGCACACCTGGGAGCCGGTCGTATCCTGGGGCTATTCACCGAACGATGCGATCACCAAACATCCCTTTTTCGATCAGCCGGATTACACGGCCGACGGACGTCAGCTCGTCTCGCCGAAGTTCGATATCTACGATCCTTCGCCGGCGCTGGTTTCGCAGCTTTCGAGTTCAGAAGACGAAGCGCGTTTGAAACCCCACCATCTCGTTTCGTGGGGAATCGGGACGCGCGTCGTAGGGCGCTTCGAGCGCGCTTCGAGCAAAGTCTACGAGGAACTCATGGGACTCAGTATTTCTCAGGATTACGACTTAAAAGCCGATCTCGCTCAACGTCTCAACTTTCTGGGTTTCGGTGCCTACAACGGCGTAAAAATCCAAACCGAAGTCGCGCTCGATGTGAAGACCGGCTCGGCCAACGTGCACAACGAATTGAGCGCTACGAATCAACATCTCGAATTGAGCTTGGAGCAGTCCATTCGTCCTAGTCTTCGCACCTATCAAGGCTCGACGCGCTTGAAGTTCCTGAAACCTTTGTCGCTTTACTACGGAGCGACTTTCGACGCGATCCGTAAGAAATTTTCCGAAGAGCACTATCAGGTGCGCTACGACAGCAATGCTTCGAAATGCTGGTTCTTCAGCATGGACGTCGATCGCAGACCCGATTCGAACCATCCCGACCGCAACGCGGTTCAGTATTGGCCACGCGTCGGTCTCGTCGTTAACGAAGCGGGAGTCAGCCTATGACGAAGGCGCTCGGTTGGCGACTGTGTCTCGTCGTGCTGCTCTCGAGTTTTGCCTCGCATGTTTTCGCCGACGAACTTTTCTCGGCGCTCCGCGGGCATATTCGCGCATCGTGTGTGGGGCGTAAAGCCTGGAAGGCTCCGATCCGCCTTCAGGGAATCCCTCTCGACGTGGGTTCGATTCTCTGGGTCTGTCCGGCGAGTTTCCGTCTCGAGTATCTCGGGCCAGGAGCTTTCGAGTATTCGAGCAATGGTATCGAAGCCTGGGTCGCTCGTCCCTCTTTCTCCGCTCCTAGACCCGACGTCGAGCACTACTGGCGTCTAGCAGGCACCGAGCTCGATTGGTTCCTTGCTTACGTGCGTGGCGACGAGACAAAGCTTGCGACTCTCGTATCCAAATTCAAAGCGGCGAGCGCGAACTCCAAAGGTGTCTGGGGAGTGACGCTGACGCCCTTCAAGCCGGATAATTTCTCTGCGCTTCGACTGGAGTGGTCGATCCTGAGCGGTCAGCTCACGGGGGCGCAGTGGACGAGTGTGGACGGACTGCCACTGCTCTTCGACATCGGCCGTGTGACGACCATGAATCCGGCGTCTCTTTCGGCGGCGATCGTACCTCAGTTTCCCGCAGGCACTCGAATCACGAAGATTCCCGCGCCGCGCGGCAAACGTTAGTTCTTTTTCGGAATGATGAGACTATATTTTTTGGGCAGTTCGAAGCCGTTGCGCACGTAAGCGTCGCGTTGGACTTCAATGAGGCCCGTGATTTCGAGAATTTGTTTTTGCACGGACGCTTTGCCGTCGCGCACGACCCATCGGCGCATGAAGTCGTCGCCCAACGCCGCGACCGGAGCGGCCCCGGGAGCCTTGTTCAGGAGCAAGAAAAAGCCTTCTGAGTCGCTCGCAACGACTTCGTGTTGGGGCTTGTTGCGGTAGAGCATGTACGTCATGGCGTCGGTGTTTTTGGGAGCCGCCACCTTCCAGGTCGTGCCCGCCTTATCTTGAGTCGTCGCGATCAAATCGAGCGAAGATTCCGCAGGTTTGGATTTTTTTTCTTCAGCCCACGCGCTCGGCAGAAGGAGTGCGGCGAAATTTTCGAATCCTCTTCTCAAGTACATCGCGATGCCCGAGCCATCGCCCAAGCGAAAAATCGTCATGTCGCGGTAGCGCGTACGGTTGGCGTCCCACTGAGATTGGGTTTCTTTAAAGTCCGAATACCATCGGCCCTTGTAGAAAATTTCCACGTGTCCGTGAACGCTTCCTTGTACGGCCTTGTTCGGCTGCATCATGCGCACATCGAAATCCTGGAAGGCCGCGGTGTTAGGGGGGACTTCGGAGTAATGCAGGCCTTTTTTCTCGGCAAAGTTATTGAGGGATGTCACGGACCATTGGTCGGCGTGTCCTTGTCCGCCGATGTGATTGTCGAAAAGATTCTCGAGGCTCTTGCGGGTTCCCTCGGCGCACTGTCCGCCGGAGTGTTCACTCAATTTTGCGAGACCACGTTCGAAACCGGCGATGTCGAGTTTGGCTTTTGTCCGATCATCGATCGGTATGCTTTCGTAAGTTCCGCCGTCTTGGGCTTCCTGCGGAGCAATGCCCTCCGGTTCTTGCGAGCTCCGGGTACGGCCTCCGCCGTGGCTTGAGGTCGGGGACGACCTCGAAGACCCGCCACCTTCGACCGGTGTAACACCGCCTGAGTGCCGGGAAGGGGACTGCCGAACTGAGGATTTCGAGATCCCCACGGGCTCACATCCCCCCACGAGAAGTCCAAAAGCCAGAAATCCAAAAAAGGAGCTCAACGAGTTGATCGCCATGGCTCTATTTCAACAGAAGGGGCGGCCTTATACCCGTTAAGATCGGGTTAAAACGCGGGATTGTGGTCTTTTTGGGGACCTGGCTCTTGACCCAAAGCGCGGCTCTCGGTAGCTACGGGGGAGAGCCCACTATGCTCGCTTAGCTCAGTTGGTTAGAGCGCTTCGTTGACATCGAAGAGGTCACTAGTTCGAATCTAGTAGCGAGTACCATTCTCTTCCCTCACATTTAAAAAAAAACGGGAGCGCTCCCGAAGGAACACTCCCCTCTCAACCTTAGAAAAGCTTGCGCTTAAAGGTTATGTTTGCGCTTGAACTTAGTGAGTTCTTCTTGAGCACGCTCTTGGGTGTAGCCGTAAGCTTTTTGCACGCGACCCGAGATTTCGTCGAGGTTCCCCTTGGCGGTGGTGACATCGTCATCGGTGAGCTTGCCCCACGCTTGCTTGATCTTGCCCTTAAGTTCGTCCCAGTTTCCTTTGATCTGATTCTTGTTCGAATCCATATGAGTCTCCTTTTCTATGTCGGCGGAGTTTTTGTCCGCTGCAACAGACTAAGAGCAATGCTTGTGCCAATGAATTAAGGGGCATTACGGGTTAAAAGGGGCAAAAAATCTTTAGCGGTAAAAGCTTGCGATCATGGCGAAGTGACAAAGGAAGCCCACGGTGACGAAAACGTGCCAGAGTTCATGGAAGCCGAAGAAACCTACGAACAGGCGGGGGCGCTTGGTGATGTAGACCACCGCTCCGACGGAATACGCGGCGGCGCCCGCCAAGAGGAGATTGGTTGGCGTCGCGGGAAGCTTGTCGAAAATTTCTCCGATTCGGATGAAGAGCGCCCACCCCATGACGAGGAAGACCGACGTGTAGATGAAGCGCGACTGCGCCCACTGGGGAAAGCGGTGGCGAAAAGCGGTGTAGAGAATGCCGGTGATGGCCATCGTCCAGATACCGATCATGAGAATTTCTTTCCAAGGAGAAGCGACGACGTTGATCAGGAAAGGCGTATAGGTTCCGGCGATGAAGAGATAGATCGCCCACTGATCGAGCTTCTCCATAAACTCCGTAAGGTCCGGCGTGATTTCACAGCCGTCGTGCAAAAAATGGTAGGTCGCGCTGATGCCGAAGACCATGATCGCCGTGATGCCGAAAACGATGGTGCCCCAAAAGTGCAGGGGACCTGCGTGTTCTGCTCGCGGCGCCAAGAAGAAAAGTCCGAAGATCGCCGCGAAGGCCGTGAGCAGGTGCAACTGAGCCGAGACCGTTCTTTTCAAGAAGCGGGCGGTGGTGTGATCGTCGCGTTTTTTGATCATAGGGGCATCTTATAACAGAGGCAGGTGCGGGGCACGACTCGACTGTCCATTACGTCAAAACCACGACGCCTTATCGGCGGAATTATTCAAATGGCCAAGTTCCTGACAAGGGATTTGGCCATTCTTCTTTGTAAGATAGTCGGTGGAGGAATCCACGGCATGTTTGTAATTTCGAAAAAGGTTCTCGCAACGGTTTCACTTGTCGCCCTGGCCTCGTGTTCGAGCCATCAAGGCGCGGGCGTCGGTCCCCAGGCCTATCGCCAGGCCCTCAATCAAGCCTTCGACGATCTGAAAGCTCGCAGTCCTGAAGGACGCGAAGTCGCTTCCGAACAAAGCATCGCAGTGGAAGCGGGCGCGGATTTCTCCAAGTTACGCGGCTCGATCGAAGTCGTGGTTTTTCCGAAAATGAGCAACATGGCCGAGAAGAGGCCCGGAGTCGTGCGGACCCAGTTCGGTCGCCCGACGACCTATAGTTTCAATGTCGTTCGCAATCTCGAATGCGCAAAGCTCGTTCGCGAGAATACCGACAAGTGGGCTCATCGCGAGAACTTTAAGACGGCGGCGGCCGGTCAGAGTTGCGCAATCTTGCGCATCTTCCAATCCGAACCCAAGCGTCTCGTCGCCAACGTTCGCCAGGGTGATATCAAGGAAACCCATCTTTATTTGGATTCCGATTATGCGGTTTACGGATACGACTATGAAATCATGCGCTCGAACCGTGAATCCGAAGTCGTGCACGTCGGAACCGACGAAGCCGTCGCATCCGGATCGAGTGGGCTTGGTATGATCCCGCTCGATCTTCCGCCCTCGAATTCCGCTTTATCCGTGGTGGCCGACAATCAGCCCTTGCACGTTTCCTCCGACGCGTTCGTGAATCGTAAACTGCAAGAGTTGCGGGTGAGTCCCAGCTGCTCTCGTGCCAAGAAGATCCTTTACAAAGACACCTTCGGACAGCGCAATGAAGTTCAATGGTGCCAAGGTGACGTGTGGCCCACCGTCGTCGAGAACGCGCGCTTCGTCGCTGTCCTGAAACGCGGAAACTAAGAAGAGGATAAAGACGTCATGAAAATTTCGAAATCATTTTCGCTCCTCGCTCTTTCTCTGATCGCGACGCCCTCC
>JBDSDI010000175.1:0-15994 GCA_039920645.1 Bdellovibrionota bacterium
AGATTGGTCGTGACAACCAGCGCCTGTTCGGGTTCGAAACGCTCGTTGCGCGCGTAGATGACGTGGGGCTCAGTAATTTTGAAGGACCCTTTTTTTCCGGGCACTTCGCCCGTACCTTTGATGTCGATATCCGCGTGCCCGCCCGAAGCGAGTTCGATGCGACCTTTGCCTACGAGACGTACGATACTTCCATATTCGGGAACCGTGAGATTCTCGGTACTGACGTAGACCTGCGTGTACGTCGGATTAAAGGTCATGACCACGGGGAGATTGGAAGAACTCGAAGCGCCGAGGATTCCTCCGGAGCGCTCGAAGCTGAGTGTCAGCTTCTTGCGAAGGGATTCGGGATTGAGCGGCCAGTTAGAAGAGATGATGCCGGAAACTCGGCGAAGCGCCGGATTGCGCGCGTCCACGTTGAACTGGAATTCGGAAAGTTGGAGGTTAAGTTCGACGGGCTTGAAACTTAAAGAACGCGTCTCGAGTTGCACGTGGCTCGCGACGAGCCCTCTTGGGAGGCTAAGCGTGTACTCTTCGCCCGACTTCCAGTCCTTATCGAAGGATGCCACTTTCGGAATGAAGAGAAGATTGCGGTCGTTTTCCCAGGTCCAGGTGCCGGGCATCGCGGGATCGAGTTCGGGGGTCTTCTGAGGAGTCTTAGAGATCTCGTTCATTTGCGCCGCCGAGCAGCCGAACATGACGAGAAGTCGTGAGGACTGCTTCGTTACGGTATCGGGCTGATAAGGCGACTGGATTTTTACGCTGCAGTACTGAGGAACGGGACGCGTGCTCCACCACCAACTGCCCGCGCCCACCGCGACAAGCGCGAGGGCAATCGTTCCGACCACGCGCAGGGTCCGTTTGGGATTCCGACGAGCCGCCAAAAGAAGAGTCGTCTTCAGGCGCTGCCACCAGGCGGGAGGCGTCCAGCGGAAACTTCCGAAAGCCGTAAGGCATAAAGCCATCAGGCGAGAGATAGCTAGAGAAAGGGTTTGTTTCGAAGGAAACTTCATGACACTCCTCGGATATGAAAACGCCTTCAACTTAGAAGGACTGCGCCACTAGGACAATGGGGACCTCGAGAAGTTTCCGAGCGCACGCACAACGGGTGCGCTTATTGCCTTTTCTTCATGCTTCACCTATCACTTTCCGAGTGACACGAAGACGTAAACCGGAAGCCCGCTGCGACATCTGCCGGATGCGGCAAGAGATCTGTATTTGTCCGGAAATCGCCGCCTTTAAAAGGCGCTGGCAACCACGAACTCGAGTCACCGTACTCATGCACCACCGCGAAGAAAACCTAACGACCAATACAGCTCATCTCGCCTCTTTGCTGCTGCCTTGCTGCGAGATCCACCTCCGAGGAGAAATCGGCAAGAGCATCGACCCCTCTCTGATCCTCAAAAGCGGCGAAAGCCCACTGCTGCTTTACCCTTCTCAAGATGCGATCGTGCTGACGCCCGAACTCGTCGCCGCTCTTCCCCACCCCGTGACGCTGATTGTTCCCGATGGAAGTTGGCGCCAAGCCTCTAAGGTCGCCAAGCGCGAGGCCTTCCTGAAAGATGTTCCCAAGGTCGTTCTGAGTCCGGACGCTCCGAGCCGCTACCGTCTCCGGCGCGAACCCAAAGAAGAAGGTCTCGGCACCTTCGAGGCGATCGCGCGCGCCGTAGGCGTGGTGGAAGGCCGAGCTCTTCGCGCCGAACTCGAGAAAGTCTTCGAAGAAATGGTTGAACGAACACTTCGCAGCCGCGAAGGGAAAAAACCTATCTCCGGCTGAAGAAGTCCAGACAGTTCCAGTTGGCGCGTATCTTTTGACCGCGCAAGCTCATCCCTTCGGCGAGCCTCAGACAACTGGCTTCATCGAGCTTGTTCATTTTCTTCAGCGACTCAAGACAGTTCCAGCGCAAATCGTCGCCTTGGCGCGCGTTGGAAATACTTTGTGCAGCGTTGTCACAAACTTCGGGACTCAGCTGAGCTTGCGACGACTTGAGACATGACCAATAGGCGCCGGAACGTGATTCTCCGCGGATTTCCGAGGCGATCGAGAAACACTCGTGTTGATCGGGCTTGATCTTAGCCTGCTCCAGACACCACCAGCGCGCATTGTCGCCCGCTTCACCGGTGCCCATGAGGAAACTCTGTTCCAAACATTGGCGAGGAGTGATCGTCATAATGTGACCGTTCAAATTGTCCCATACCGCGCCGACCGCTTGCGGTCCTGGATCTTTGGTGACGTGATCTTTCACGGGATCGAAGACCGCCATACTCGCCCCGCTTCCAGGGAATGCCGTGCTGAGTTTCGTGGAAAGGTTTTCTTTCTGCGCTCCGCTGGCTTCGATCCCCCTCAAGACTTGCGCGTAGAGAACCGCGTTCACGGGATTAACCCAGCTCGGATCGAGGAAGCCTCCGCCGATAAGGGATGGGGCATTGGGCACGTGGGCTTTCTGAAGCGCACGTAATCCAATTTCCTGCTGAATGGGATCGGGGGAACGAAGAAGCGGATCGACGTAGCGTGCGGCCCAAGCCGTCGGATCGCCCTTGGGGTTGCGAAGTCTTTGGGACAACGCGGAGGCCATCGCATCTCGTTCGTTCGGACCGAGCTGATTGCCGATCGCACCGATGAGGTTCGGCCAGTTCGGAGGATTTTCAAGCGAAGCGAGCGAGCGCAGCATTGAACTGCGTCGCACAGGACTACGCTCGTTCAAAGCCGCTTCGAAAATATTCTTCTGAGTATCGGAAGACAATTCACCGCGCTTCGCCAGGAATCTCGACGCGGCGTCTACGAGCCATTGCGGAGAACTCCCGACGCGTCCCAAAGAAATCGCGACCAAACGATCCGAGATCTTGGGACTGATCGTGGCAAAGCAACCGATCGCTTCCAAAGTGAAGGAGTTCCACAAATCCTGGGGAGGCAGCATGCCGGACTCCAGGGAAACTTCGGGATGTTTCTTGGCGATGGAACAAACCTGATCTTTGGAGATGAAGCTTAACGGTTTCGAAAGCATCAGCGAGAGAATATTGACTTGGTTCTGAGTCACGGGAATCGATCCGGAACCAAATTCGATCACGTCCTGCATGTAACGCAAATCCGAGCGAATTTCGAAAAGCGATGGAGAAGATTTTTGAGTATCGCGCAGCTGTTTCATGAATCCGGAGTTGGAGCGCCAACGCGCCAGCGTTCGCGCATCCGGAATACTTCCTCCCGATGCATTCTGCGCTTCGATCACCGCCGCCACGGCCTTGTCGGCGTGCGCGAAGAAGCGTCCCGAACTGATAAGTTGATCGACGGACCGAACTTTGCCATTGGGATCCGCATCTAAGAGACCGCAGGATTCGGCATAATAGTTGTGTGAAAAGGCCTCGTTACCGCGCGTTTGGCGGAACGATGTCCCGCTAAAAGCCTGTGCGAGTGAGACGTTTGGAGATCCGTCGAGCGCGTCGACGTGAGCCGAGTAGTTCTTGTTCTTGGCCAAATAGCTCTTCAGAGCAGGCGCGGCTTTGGCGCCTACGGGTCCCGTCGAAGCGAAGCCGTAGATGCGCGCGGACGCACTGAAGATAGCGCTCATGCGTTGCTCGAGACTGTAGCCCACATCGCCATAACGATAGGCCACGACACGCTCGGCGAATTCACGTGGGACTCCGTCGCCGACGAGAATCTTCAGATACTCCTCGTCGCCACGGTGATCTCGTTCTTTGTTGGCAAGTGTGTTGCACCCCATAAGAAAAACTTCTTTGGGTTGCTTGAGAATAGCGTCGCAACTGTGCGCGCAGGCATGACGATCGAGTTCGTCGATATCGAGTGACGCATTGGAGTCTCCGAAGAAAACGCCACCGAAATGTCCCGAGACGAGTAAGACGTCGCAGCCCGAGCGACCGGCCTTCACTTCGAGACTCATCTTCTGACAGGCACGTGCGAACCACTGAGGATCATCGGGATCGGCGATAAGTTCTACGAATTTGAACTTATCAGGATCCATACGATCACGGAAAACCTTCAACTCGTCATCGGAATTGATGGTGATCGAACAAAGAGTTTTACGACCATCAACGGAAGCCCTTAATTCGGGTGCCTGTCTCCCGATCTGGGGGACATGAAAAACGGAGTCTTCCGCGAAGGCTGCCGCAGACGTCAGTACAAACACGATTATCCCAACAGCGCGCAACGAGCCCCGATGCTTCATGAGTCCGATTGTCTCGCGAACCGGAGATCGAAGAAGAACGGAGAGTGACGGCTCCGTCTTTACTTATGGAAAGCGCTGAAAAAATTTAAACCTTAACAATCCCAAACCGAGGGATTGTATGAAAATCAGAGTAGGGCTGCCGAAAAGCTCCGAACGATATCGGCAGCTTTCTCGACCGACGTAATGCCGCCGACGCTTTTCCCCGCCTGCCAATAGTCTTCGTAACCCTGAGGTTTCACGATGCTCTTCTTGAAACCGTAAACCGATTTCACCTGGTAGAAAAGCCGCATCCAGTGTTTGAGTTTGCGGTGCTGGAGCATGAACTTTGCGATCGGACCTGCATGGAGGCCAATGCGCTGTACGTAGGGCGTATTGATGACCGCGACCGGAACTCCGGTAAGACGCTCCGTGAGAACAACGTCTGTGGCCTCGGCCTCAATGATCGCGCGCTTGTAGTCCGCCGAAGCTTTGCATTCCTCGCTTGCAATGAAGCGCGTGCCGAGTTGAACCGCACCGTAGCCAAGATCGATCATCTTGCGGAAGGTCGCGGGATCCCCCACGCCTCCGGCGCAGACCAGGGGAACACCGAGATCTTTCAAGGATTCAAAAAGATCCTCGGGCGAGCGCGTTCCCGCATGGCCACCCGCGCGTCCGTTCACGCAGATCAAACCGTCGACTCCGCCGGCGAGCGCCTTCTCGGCCCATTTACGTTCGGTCACGTCGTGGTAGACGAGACCGCCGCGCGCATGCACTTTTTCGACGACCCAATCGGGATTACCGAGCGCCGTCACGAAGAAACGCACGTCCTGGTCCAGCGCTTCGTCCACCCAGCGACGCATTCGATCGAGATAGATTTTCGACGACGCTTCGATGAGCACGTTCATACCTACAGGTTTCGAAGTGAGACTACGGATGTACTGAAGACCCTTTTTGAACTCGTATCCGTAAACGTAGCTGAGCGACAACGGCTGTATGATCCCGAGACCGCCGGCTTCGGAAACCGCCGCCACGAGTTCGGGATTGCTGCACGGATACATCGCACCGCAAATTACGGGATACTGAACTCCAACGCTTTCAACGAAACGACGAGAGGCCTCGTTCATTTTGCTTTCTCCGGACCGACGAGCCAGGTCGCGTGAACGCGCGCGACGCAGATCTTCTCGCGGTCTAAAATTTCTCCGACGAGAACATGTTCGGATTTTTCTCCGAATTTGATCTCCGGGCAACGCGCCTCGGCCTTTAAGCGGCCCCGCGCTTTTTTGAGATAGTCGATCTTAATCGAAGCCAGGATCGCGCGCATGCCGTCGGGCATCTGCGACATCAAGGAAAGTCCGGTGCAGAACTCGCCGATATTGGCGAGCGCAATCGCATGCACGGAGGAGAGATGGTTGCGCACAGAGCGAGTGTCCTCGAGCCTGACGATGGCATGTCCTCGTTCGAGAACTTCGACGCGCGGAGAAACCGAAGCGGTGTAAGGGATTGCCCACCCGATCATGCGTGAGAAGATCGCGTCTCCGAACGGAACTTTTGCAGATCTTTCCCAGAGACCAAGTAGGGCCTCTCCGTTGAACTGAATTTTTGGACCTTTCATAGTGGCTCTCCTTATTACTTCGCGATCCTAGATTAACTGAGTGTCGAAGATTTTGACATGCGCGTAGAAGTTTACAAGGAGCGGGGACGCGGGTATCCCTAAACAGCCTCGACGGTCTACGGTACACCCCTTGCTTTGAGGTTAAACAGTCTTTAGGGGGTTCGATGTCATATATCCTTCGCAGCGCTTCTTTCATCGCTAGTGCCTTCGTGTCACTGTCGGCCCTTCACGCCGAGGGCATCTCGGGTCCGATTGTCATCAAAGGCAAAGGCTCCGTTTCCGGCCGCGTCGTGGAGATGAGCGCGTGGTCTCCCGACTCGAAAGCCGTTCCGGTCGAAATATCTGCCGGTGGATCGACCTTCATGTCGCTTTTCTCGCGCACCGGCGAACGTCTCGAGAACGAAGTCTTCGGCGTTCCGAGTGACGGAGTCTATCGCTTCCTGAATGGAGAAAAAACCGCCGTGCTGATGATCCTCGAAAAGGATCTCAAAGAGACTTTCGTCAAATCCAATGCCGCGCTTCCGGTACTCCAGGTCCTCGGTATTTCCTGCGAACAAGAAGTGCCCGCCGATCAGATGGCGCTTCGCCAAGCCTGCCAGTACGCCCAAGCGCTCGCCTCAAAAGAAAATCCCACGCCTCAGGAACTCGTCGTCGCATCGCTTTCACTCGAATACGGACATATCGTGAAGCTTCCCGCAGTTCGTAACCTCACAGCGAACGGCTTCGTCGCCTTCATTGACAAAGAAACCAGCACCATCCAGACCGAAGACATGCCTTACTCCGTCGCGAATCGCGATGCGACCCATCACGGTGACGAACGCGTCTCCGAGGACGCACAACCCGCCGCTGTGCCTTCACGTCATTGAGATGAATTCCAAGACGCATTGCACGACGTCTCTGGACTTCAGAATGCTTCGATGCCCCAAACCGTTGAAGGTCTTGAGATCCTTCGAGGACAGGAGTTCCGCTAAACGATGCGCTTCTCTGATCGGCACCACCTTGTCGCTGGCGTCGTGAACGACCTGAACCGGCACGCGAGGCCGCCACACACGGGTCCCGAAGTCGAGCTCTTCGATTCCGCAACGGAAGCGACGCTCGAGTGATTTCACGAGAAAACTTTTGGTCGCAGGCGTGAGGCCGTGCCGAATAGCCACGAGATCGATCGTCGAGGTGAATTGCGACGGAGCCGCGATCAGAGAAATCTTCTGCGGCCTCAGCTTGGCCGCCTCCATCGCCAACAGGGTGGCAGGGCCGCCCATAGAATGCGCGATGACCGCAAAGATTTCTTCCCGAAAAGCGGCGCTATCCTCACCGAGCGCCTCGGAAAAATGCTTCAGATGCGTCGTCATCCCGCTCGAAGCTCCATGCGCGGGTCCGTCCCAAGCCAGCACTCGAAAGCCTCGCGCGACGAGTGGATCAACAAACGATCCGAGCTGCGTACCACGCCCTTCCCATCCATGCACGAGTAGCACGAAGGGACCGCTATCGCCCCAGCTCCAAAACTTGCGCCCGCTCGGAAGTCCGTGGATTTTCGATTTTTCCAAAAGCGCACGCTCCCAAGCGGGGCGATCGTAGCGAAAAGGTCGAGTCATCTTCCATCCGACGTATTCGCCCATCAGGAAGGGTGCAAAGCGATTGGCCACTGCTAACGCGCGGTTCATGATTTCAACCCTTGCTTTGCAGAAGCGTCTGAAGAGCGACTCATACTAAAATTATACCCTTCATAGAGGTCGGCAGACTGAATAAGTTTCGGCCGACATACAAATATTTAATAGTGTATTTCAACCACGAAGTTGCGTATGAGAATTCATTTGAAGCGGCTTCTCGTGGAAGCGATCGACGCAGTCTAAAAAAGCATCTTTCTCTTTGGCACGTGTCATCTCGGCATAAAAGGAATGACCGAAGTCGAGCCACCGATGGCCGTGGTACACAAAGAAGCGGAGGCGTCTCGCCACATCTTCGGGCCGATAGGTCTCGAAGGAAATTTCCACCACGCGTCTCACGAAACGCAAATATTCACGCGCCTCTTCAGAGGGATCTCGCTTCTCAGAAGCCTCGAGTCGAAGAGCTCCCGTAACGGAGTCGCGCCGAATCTCACGAAGCATCCATGGTCTTGCAAGGAACGCGCGACCGATCATGACCCGTGCGCAGCCCGTCGATTCCAAAAGATCGTATGCGTCTTCGGCGGTCTGAACATCGCCGTTACCGATGACGGGAATACTCACATGGCCCACAACGTTTCGGATCTGAGCGTAGTCGGCGTAACCGCGGCGTTTTTGTTCGGCAGTGCGTGGATGTAGAGTGATCCACGAAGCGCCCGCATTCTCGATCGCTTTTACGAAACGCAGCAAAAAGGCTTCGTCTTTCTGAAGTCCCGCACGCAACTTCACCGAGACGGGCACGCTCGCGTGCTTCACCGCGAACTCGGTCACGCGCGCGGCATAGTCGATATCGCCCATGAGCGCGACTCCGTAATTGTGGCTCAGGGCCTTCTGTACGGGACAGCCCATGTTGATATCCACCGCTCGCGCTCCCCATGACTCAAGTCGATGGATCGAATCGCGAATCGAAATTTCCTCATTTCCGAGAAGCTGAGGACAAAGGCCGCGCTCCGCATCCATCATGCATGTCTCGGGACGGTCGTTCATTTCTTCGCGTGGCAAACGACGACTAGAAAGCATTTCAGTCGGCCAAAGGCTCTCGACGCCCGCAGGCAGATATTCCTGAATCGCGCGGCGCACGGAATAGTGGCTCAACCCGACCATCGGGGCGAGACAGATCGGCGCGGGCATCAACGCATCGAGAGGACTTGGCATTCTGAAAGTTCTAGAGTTCCAAATCCCCCTTGTCGACCGAAGCCCTTGCGGACTTTGAGAACAGCCCCTAATTTAGAAGCATGGAAACCCGGGACGCTCTCACTCTCCGCCTCGAAGCGAAAATCCACGCCGAAATCCCACTTTCCCGCCACATGGGCTTTCAAGTGAGAAAAGTCCATGGCGAAGGCGCCACCTGTTTTCTTCCGCTCGCGCCCAATACGAACCATCTCGGAACCCAGTTCGGCGGAAGCCTCTTCGCCGCAGGCGCGCTGAGTTGCTACATCGCGCTTTTAGGTTTACTGGCGCGTCTCGGACTCGAGTCGGGCAACATCGTCATTACGAACGGAAACATCGAGTATCTGGCACCCGGCACGGGCGACGTGCTACTGAACGCGCGTCTTCCAAACGAAGGACGTGTCGACTTCGAAGCTCAACTTCACAAAAAAAACCGCGCTCGCATCAAGATCGAAACCGAAATTGTCCTCCACAACGACATCGTAGCGAAAGTCTTCGGCGAATACCTCGTACGCAGAGAATCGAAGACATGAGCGCGAGCCGCATTGAGATCTATGCTTTCCGCCATGGACAGACGGACTGGAACCTCATCAAAAAATTCCAGGGGCACACCGATATTCCTCTCAACGAAGAAGGCGTGCGCCAAGCGCGTGCCCTCGCGCCACTTTTCAAGGGACTGCCGATCACTGCTATCTTAAGTTCGGACCTCTCGAGAGCCGCATGTACGGCGGAGATCGTAGCTGAGCATCATGGACTTCCACTCATTCTTGATCGACGCCTGCGCGAAGCGCACTTCGGCAACATTGAGGGGATGACCAAAGACGAGGTCGTCGCTCAGCTCGGAGAAGAATCGTGGACACGCTGGATGTCGATGACTCCGGAGAACATGGATTTTTCATTTCCGGGTGGCGAAAGCAAACGACAATTTCTGGCACGCGTCCAACAGTGCTTGCACGAATTTGCGGAGAATGCTCCCCAAGATTGCGCGATCGCACTTTCAACTCACGGAGCAGTGCTGAAGCGTCTCGTGCAAATTTCTCTCAACGCACCCGTCGAGGATTTTTGGATATCCAACTGCGACGTGCACCGTCTCGTCTATGAACCCCGCTCAAGGAGCTGGACTTACGACGCGAAGGTTCTGGAAATCGGCTGAGAACCGCGGATTCTCGTAGATCGTCGGAGCACGAAGATCGAAAGACAGGGACCACTGCAAAAGAGCTGCATAGGAGACGTCGTGCCCCTGCTCAAGACAGCCGACAACAGCCTCGGCGGAGCCGGAAATCGAAGCCGCGCCGTACCCGTCGATCTGTCCGTCGCTGTTCCAGTGAGGGCGACCGAGTGTGATGTTTTTTGTGACGCCACCTTTGAGCTCGCAGGGCGAGACGGCCCAAGCGGAAGCGACGATATCGTAACTCATTCCCGGAGCGAGCAGCATCGCGAAACCCATATCGTCCCGGTCCGGATCTGAGATGGAAACCAGACGCAAGGCTTCAAGTCCTTCGAGGGGATAACGGAGCTCGCGGACTTCGAAATTGCTGAGTTCCACAATTCGCGTCGTGATATCGGCCACAACGTTTTCGTCGAGCGGCGAAGATTTCAGGAACGCGAGTTCCATCATTTCATTGACCGCGACTTCGGCGCTCCAAAGGGGTGCGCCGGAAACGGCTTCGTAAAGACGAGGCTCGCAGACCTTGATCGGAGCGCTCCAGATCCGATCGGTTCCGTACACATCGCGATTATTGCGACAGAACTCCGAATCGCGATCCTGAACAAAAACGAAAGCCGGTTGCGTATCCGCAGGAAGGCGGAAGCCTCTCAAAAGATCTTCCATCATACGCCGGTCGGTGCCGGCACAAACGCTCGATGCAAGGCAGCGCTCTAGAAGCTGAGGGATAGCGTTCCAGCCGAAAAGGAGATTTTGGCGAGCGCTGGAATCGAAAAGAGGAGCCGGCGAAGAGGCCGCCGCACAGAGGGGGAGCAAGAGCCCCGCCCAAATCCAAAGTGTTTTTCCCCCGACCTTCACAGGTCTAGAGTTGTAGTGTGCGGCCGATATTTTGGCAAATGCCCCTAAAATCCTGATATCTTAGGGCTATGACCCAAGCTTTTCTTAAGTCATTCCTCTCCCTTTTCGTAGCCATCGATCTTTTAGGAGCTGTCCCGATCTTTATCGCCATGACCCGCAACATGGATGGCGAGATGCGCCGGAATCTCATCACGAAGTCCGCATGGACAGCACTCGGAGTGGGCGTTGCCTTCATCTTCGCAGGCCAAGCGATTTTCAACTTTCTCGGCATCACGGAATCCGACTTCCGCATTGCGGGCGGACTGCTGCTTCTCATTTTCTCGATACGAGACCTCATGAGCGAGAGCGGTCACGAGGTCAAAACCGACCAGGACTCCCTCCTCGGCATCGTTCCGATCGGCATTCCCCTCGTCATGGGACCCGCAGCTCTCGCGACTCTCATGCTCTCTGCGCGTGAGTACGGACTTGCGACCACCCTCGTGTCCCTCTTCGTGAACATGCTTCTGGTTTGGCTCGCCTTCCGCAATTCCGATCGGATCCTGCGCGTTCTGGGCGAAGGCCTGAGCCAAGCGCTTGCGAAAATTTTTTCGCTTTTGCTCGCGGCCATTGCCGTGATGATGATCCGACTCGGGATCATGGGCTTCCTGAACTAATGTGAAGATTGCGTAAAGCCCTGATATTTGGAACGCTCCATGCACCATAAGCCTTAGGGAACGAGGTTCGGACCGAAGTCTTTGGATTTCGGGACAACTTTGGGGGACATATGTTGAGGGATTTCTTAAATTTGAGAAAGCGTCTGTTGATTCGACATCTTGTCGTTGCGTCCGCCGTTGCGGGATTACCGTGGCAGGCTCAAGCCGATATGGGTGCCCTTGATAAAATGTTCCTTCAGCTGGGCAATCCCGCGACCTCCCGCTTTAATCCCAGCGACTATTCGGACATCATCGAACAAGAAGCCAAAGTCAAAGCCTCTGACTTCCAAATGGTCCTCCGCTCCCGCGGCATGAATGCGGCCTTTGTTCAGAATATCTGGGACCTTCCCGCGTCCGAAATCGTCGCGATGAACTTCACCACCAACCGCCAAGAACTCGCAAGCGACAAGGTTGTTTCGCAATTTGGAATGGCAAGCCCCAACAAAACGGCCCACTTCCGTCAGATGCTGCAAGCCCTGCGCGGGAAGCTCGCCAAACAAGGGAAAAAATTCGCATTGAGCGACGCGGACATCGAAAAAGTCGCAGGCCTTCTCTCTAAGGGACAAAGTGTCGACGGCCAGATGGCCATCGATCCTGCCCTGCTCGCTAACGTGCAGGCCAACGCCGACAACTTGGAAAAAGCATCGAGCCCCGAAGAACGCGAACAAGTTCTCGCAAGTTTCAACGATTCTTTGGGAGTGCTCGCAGGCCAGACGAGCGGCGAAACCGCTGCGCTTCTCGGTTCCACGCACGGCGCCCTCACGGACAGCTTCAGCTCTGGATCGGGCGGCGGAGACGTCCTGGCCAGCAACGATGCCGGTTCCAATTCCGACAACGCGCTCTTCTCGCTTAATAATGGAGATCTCTTCAAGGGTCTCGACATGAACAATGTTCAAGCCGAAAGCCGCGTCGATGAAGACACGCTGAGCGGTACGAAATCGAATTCCGGAAAACTTCCCTCGAACTCATGGCTCAAGCCGGGAGACGTCGATCGTCTGCTTGAATCCCAGGCCGCGAACAGCTCGGCGACAAGCCGCCCCGTTTACGCCAACATCGCGCCGCAAGTGAAAATTAGCAACGACTCGGGCGTGGGCGGAGTTGGACCGGTTGCTTCGGGCTCGAGTGTTTTCGACAAAGGCTCTGCGGGCTCCCGCAGTGGTTCGTCAAACACCGCGACCGGTAGCTCGCACGACGGCGGAAACAGTGAAGCCTCGATCAAGCAACGCTTGAACGCAATTACGAGCGAAGTTTCGCAAGGCCGTAACGAGGCCGGCGTTAATCCTTCGGCACATGAGGCTTCTGCCGCAAGTTCGCCCGCAGATAAGACGCTAGCGAATGCACCCGCAGCAGAGTCCGTTTCACCTCAAGCTAAGAGCGACGCCAAGATGAAAGATTGGCTCATCGACAACAGTGCTCGATTGGAAGCCAACAACATGGGGCTTACCGGCGACGCGTACAACAAATACGTCGACGACTACAAAACAAAGATTGCTTCCCGTACCCAATCCGTTGACCTCTCTACCAAGAGCACGGCGGACAAAAAATTGGCCGACTGGCTCGTTGAGGACAACGCGAGGCTTCAAGCTGACAGCATGGGCCTTGCCGGTCCTGCCTATCAGGCCTTTACCAAGGACTATGCCCAAGGCATCCGCTACAAGGCCGGAGACAAATCGGCTCTTCTTACACAGGAACAGATCCATTCCCACGCCGAAGCTACGGCTGATGGCATGGGTCTCACAGGCGTTGCGCGCGAGCATCTCGTCAAGGATTTCGAGACGAAGATCAAGGCCTCGCAAGAAACCACGTCGTGCAAAGAAACACGCGTTCAAGCCTTCACGATAATGGCCACGGATCACATTCAGAAATTTGATCTCGCGGGACGCAAGATCGGAGAAACGGATTACAACGCCAATCTGGACCGCCGTTCCATCATTCCTCTCATTTCCACAGTCGAAGTGAGCAAAACGGCCGAGCAGCGCAGCGCCGCCATAACGAAATTCGCATCGACCATGGGCGAAGCCCTGAATGCGACGATGCCCGCCGACTGGTGTCCCGAGATCGAAGAAAACGATCAAGGCAAATCGCGCCTTAAAGATTTTGATAAACACTATGCCGACTTTACGGCCGCCTTCTCGAGAGCCGCGCTCGCAATGTACCAGAAGCAGCAAGGTCCCGAGCTCTTCCGCAACGACTCGTGTCCTCGTCTCGAAACCACCCACGCTCTCGAAACGCACCGCCTCTTCATCACCAAGTTGATTGCCATCGAAGTCCGCGCGAGAAATCTCGTGCCCGCCGATCTGAAAGAGCCCGAGGTCGCTTGCTCTGCAGCACCGTTCCCTCAGTTGCCCGAGTTCCGCAACAGCCCGATCGTTGCGGCTCTTACGAAGTGCAGCGCTTACGATCTTACCCAAATCGCCGATCTCGTTGCGGCCCAAGGAAACTTCCCTCGCGAAAATTGTCTCGACAACAAGATCACGCTCGCCTTCCTGAAATCCCTGCGCGATAACAAGCCCTCGGAATCGATGCAACTGTCGCGCGGTCAGTTTCAGAAAGAACATTCACAACCGAATCACCTCGATCAACCGATCAAGCTCGGTCTGGAGGCTCAATAATGACAAACCTCATGAAAGCTCTGTTGCTCTTCGTGGGCACGCTGTTGCCCTCCATCGCGAGCTCGACCTGCACCGCCTTACTCGATGGCGCGACCATTATTCCCGTTAAAAGCGGTGCCGCGTGTAGTGTCGTTGAGCGATCGAATTTTGATAATCTGATTGCGGCGCACCAGAGTCAAAGTGGAAACCAGGACAACTTCGTCAAATCGATCTTGGTGCTCCGCTCTCGCGACAAGGTTATCGCCATGAATTACTCGGCGGTGGAAGAGAATTTTGGAAAGCTCATCAGCTGGGAGAGCAGCGAAAATAAGAATAAGTATCACCGCTGGATGCAGTGGATCGAAAGTGGTGAAAGCGTCAGCTTGGAGTTCAACAGCGACCAAGCCTGCTACATCGAAATCACCAATGGCAAAGCCGAACTGGTTTTAAAAAAAGAAGACGGTCTCGCCTGCGCCGAAGTTCCGAAAAAAGAGATCATGCCCGTGGTCTCGAGCATCGCCTACCGGACTCCGGCCGCACCGAATGGGACGGCCAGACAGGGTCACCAAGACTAGTTGAAGTTCTTACTTCGTAACTGAACGACGAACCGCTTCCTGCATCATTGCCGAGGCGAGGATGCCGATGCGGGTCACGCTCGGAGATGTCTCGGGAGCGCTCGACCCTTTATGGTAAGTGCTTACGACGAAGAGCGTGTCGCCGTCGCCCGCCGAGTGGAAGGGCTCGATTGCGCGCGCCATCGACGTGTGGACCATAATTGCCAGACGCTTGAGTTCGCCGCGGTCGAGTTTTGCGTTCGTGATGAGGATCGAGATCGTGGTGTTGCCCAGGGTCACGTCGCCGAATAATGATTTGGGACTTTTGAGAAGCGTTTGAGGAATCGAAAGCCGCGCCCCGGTCTTAGGATCTTTCGATCCCGCGAGTACGCTGCCGTCGTCGTTCATGATATTTCCGACCGCGTTCACGACGCTAAGGGCGAAGATCTTGATGCCTTCGGATTCAACAAAAGCCGCGCCTTGGCCGGATTTTTCCGCGAACTCGCGGCCGAAGAATTTACCGACGGTCACGTTAGCGCCGCCGCCGTAAGGGCCGAGCTTAACGGTATTCTTAGTCGCGTTGCGGAAGGCCTTGGCCCCGAGATCGGCGTCGGGGTAAATCGCGTTGTCGCGTCCAGCGAAATCGTAGACGATCGCCGCAGGCACGGAAGGGATGCTGTCGAAGTCGACCTTGCCGCCGCGTTGCTTAAGAAGCTCGCGCATTACGCCCGATGCCGCGTCGAGACCATAGGTCGATCCGCCCGCGAGTACCAAAGCGTCGATCGCGCCCCAGGAGTTTCCCTCTTCGATGGAGGACTGTTCGCGAACAGCTGCGGCTCCGCCACGGACGTCGATGGCGGCGAGTGCGCCCTTTGGAAAAGTGAAAACCGTGCAACCCGTAGGGCCCTTGGGATTCTCAGCGGTACCTACGAGGAATTCATCGAAATTATATTTCAAGCGAGCGGCCTCCCCTACTTTCACGATCCCCATCATGAGCGCACTGGAAAATACGAAATGGACAATGTTGCGGTTCATGAGGGATCTCGTCATGGAAGACTTCGATAGCCTCCAGGACGGCTCCCGAAAACAAAAATCGACGTTTCTTGCTTGATTGAAAAACTCTTCTCGATAGGCTGGCCTCCACTATAAGGAGAACTTTTGTGACGATCCAAAAAGACAGTATCGTAGGTATCAGCTACGTCCTCACGAACAACGCAGGTATGGAACTCGATCAGGCGGATCGAAACGATCCCTTCTTCTATCTCCACGGAGCGAGCAACATCGTTCCCGGTCTCGAAAATGAACTCGAAGGCCTCAAGGCGGGAGACAAGCGCAAAGTTTCCGTTAAACCCGAAGAAGGTTACGGCGAGATCAACCCGAACCTCAAGATCAAGGTTGAGCGCAACGCTTTCCCCGACGGCACCGAGATCGAGGTCGGAATGCAATTCGCAGCCGATGTCGGTAACGGACAGCCTATGCCTTTCACCGTTATCAACGTTGAAGGCGACGACATTTTCCTCGACGGCAATCACCC
>JBDSDI010000176.1:0-8674 GCA_039920645.1 Bdellovibrionota bacterium
TCGCGCGTCGGGCGAGCGGCGGTGGCGCGGTCTTCCACGATCTGGGCAACACCTGCTTCACGTTTCTCTCACCGAAGAGCGCCTATAACCGCGATACGAACAATCAGGTCGTGCTCGATGCGCTCGCAACTTTCGGCATCCACGCTGAAGCCTCGGGTCGCAACGACCTCGTCGTGCCGATGGCGGACGGTCCCAGAAAAATCAGCGGCAGCGCATTCTTCGAATCGCGCGATCGCGCGTTTCACCACGGAACGCTGCTCATGAATACCGACCTCAGCCGTCTCGCAAACTACCTCACGCCCCACCCCAAGAAACTCGCATCAAAAGGACGCGCCTCCGTGCGCGCGAGGGTCATGAACCTGTCCGAGCTCGCACCCTTAATCAATCACGCCACGCTCTCGCCGAAGCTCATCGAAGCTTTCACGAAAACCTACGGGGGCACGGCGGAGGTCGAAACTCTAGATGAGAAAAGTTTGCTACGTAACAATTCGCTGCAGGGATATTTCGCCAAGTACTCGGACTGGGATTGGCGCTTTGGGCAAGCTCCGCAGTTCCAGCAGGAACTGACCGAATACTTGTCCTGGGGATTCGTGCAGGTCTTCATCGATAGCGACAAGGGCCGCATCACGCGCGCGCAGTTCTTTTCGGATACGCTCTTCCCCGACATGGTCGAAGATTTCCAAAAACACCTCGGCGGGCGCCACTACTCCGGCGCCGGCATCGATGAAACGGTCGTCGAGACCGTGCGACTGCATCCCGCCCGTGAGAGCGAGATCCAGGAACTCGGCAACTGGCTGAAGACACAGGTTGAGATCGTCTAGAATTTAACAGAATCTTTACGTGCCGGTATCCGCTTCCCCTATATGATATAGCGATGTTAATTAGAAACCCGTTCATGCTATTTTTGGTGTCGGTGTCCAGTTTCACCCTCGAAGTCCGAGCGCAGAGCTATTTTGATGTCAAAGACCTGAACGATATGAGCATTTCCAGCGATCCGACGAGACTTCTCAAACCTAATAATCCAAACAACATCTACGCTGAAAAAGCACACCCGCCAACCGCAATGGAAGTTCAGGTGTTGGAACAACCCCAACGTCTTAGTATTTTCTACGATGCGATCGCCGATCAAATCAGAAAAAAGATCGGCGTTAAGCCTGTCGTCGTGGCTTCCATCTCGGAAATTTTTTGGAGTTGGAATAAGGTCAACTTGGAATTCCAATATCGTAAAAATCTAAAGACCTACAAAGCTAGCGCTGTCCTCGCCAAGGTCGACTCAACTCATAATTTAAAATTTGTGAAAATTGTCGTGCGGGACCTGGCTGGCAAGGTCGACGAGGAAGAAACTCAAGCCTTCGGCGTACTCAAGGGCACCCACCTCGACTATGGCCAATTTTTACAAAACGCGATCGCCGGGAAACTCGAAGACGGCAAGCTGACCGCTCTCGAAAAGAGACAAGGCGTCTCAATGGACTACGCTTCGCCGTTGGACGCAACCGTGGCCTCGCTGCCAGCAACGATGCCCGAAGGCACGACACAGAGCGTGCCGTCCCGTACTCAGCACTAATTACTTTTTGGTTTGCTTATCGAGGGCCGCTTGGAGTTTTGCTCCGATGGCGCCCATGGAGCTAGCCGACGAGCCGCGTGCAACTTGCGAAGCGTTGTACTCGCGGATGTCTTGGGTCTCGGAATCGCTCGCCGCTTGATCGACGGCACCTTTGATCGAGAGCGAAACACGCTTCGATCCCGTGTTGATTTCCTTGATGAGAACAGTGATCTGTTCGCCAGGTTTAACGACTTCGTCGGCGCTGTTCACGCGCTTGGTGCTGCTCATCTCGGAGAGAGGCACGAGGCCTTCGATTCCGGGAACGAGTTCCACGAAAGCGCCGAAGGGCATGCAACGGGTCACTTTGCCGCTAACGACACGACCGGTTTGGATTTGCGCGGGCAGATTCTGCCATGGATCGTTTGCAGCTTGTTTCAGGGTGAGTGAGATCTTGAGGCGGCGCTCTTCTTGTTCGATACGGATAATCGTAGCGGTCACGACTTGACCGGGCTTCACGACGTCGGAGGGGTTGTTCACGCGCGACCATGCGAGTTCGGAAACGTGCGCGAGGCCTTCGAGACCGGGAGCGATTTCGATGAACGCACCGAAGGGCTCAACGCGTTTCACGGTGCCCGTGACAACATCGCCGACTTTGCGTTGGTCCTTGAAACTTGCCATGGCAGCGCCTTGGCCATCTTCGAGGATTTTTCTGCGGGAGACGACGATGTTACGACCGCCTTCCTTGATTTCGGTAATCTTGAATTGAAATTTCTGCCCGACGTATTCTTCGGGGCGCTCGATGCGTTTCATGTCCATTTGACTCATGGGACAGAAGCACGCCTTGCCAAGAATGGTGACGGAGAAACCTCCTTTGTTGGAGGATTCGACGCGTCCTTCGACGGAGAGCCCCGTTTCGTACGCTTGTTGGATATCCTCAGCGAGACCTTGCGAACCCGCGCCGCTCGAGAGGAAGATCTGTCCGCCCTTGATGTAAGTCACGAAGAGATCGATGTGATCTCCGGCTTTGACTTTCGATTGTCCGTCTTCATCGAGAAGCTCAGTCGCTTGAACGAATCCGTCGAAGCGCGTTCCGGTCGAAACGATGACCTGCTCTTTGCCCACCGAAATCACTTCGCACTTCACCTTTTCGCCGACGGAAAGCTTGCGATCGCTTTTGCCGAAGGATTCCTGAAGCATTTGTTCGAAATCGTTAGATTGTGTGGAGGAGTCGTCGTCTTGGCGGAGTTGGCGTTTGAAAGTCATTTCGGCCCGTTTGTAACAAAGAGCGCGGGATCTTACCAGCCGAAATAGGTCACGATCGCACGGCTTGTTGGGTTCGAGACGGAGCATTCAAGTATCCAGTCCTCACGGGCCTCAGGATCAGCGAAATCGATCCTCAGCGAGTCCCAATCTTCGAGTTCCCCGAGAGAAAGTCCGCCATTTGCGACCTCGACTGTACCCCCGATAGCGGTAATGAAGACGCTCATCCGATCCACCTTGTCCCACGAAGCCAGCGTATTCGTGAGGGAACTCGTGACGACCTCTGTCGAAGCGCTCACCTCGCCGCGCTTCCAAAAGACGTTGTAATCGATAAGATCTTGCCCCTCAGCCTCAGCCGAAACGGCATCTTCACCCGAGAATGTCCGGACTTCGAAGGGCTGGAGCTCTCCCAAAGGGTCGAGTTTGAGGCTCTTTCCCTCCACTAAAATAATCGTTCGATCAAAACCTGGGAACAGTGAGAAGGGTCCCGAAGCGTTCACGCGCGCCGAGCTAACGCGCCACGAATAGGAATCTAACGGAAAGGAGGCCGAGGCCGGCTCGATCGTCAGCTGCGAGGTCGAGCCCCTACCGTTCTTCCATCTTTGAACCGCATAATCGGCAGGCTTGAAATGAAAATTCGTCGGCATGGCGAAGTCACTCAATCGCGAGTGAGCGGTCGGGTGTCCGGATGAGATTTCGAAGTTTCTTCGAGCTGAGCTCTGAGAGTCTTCATCATACGAAGCAGATCCTTGCGGTCGCCTTCCGACAATGTGGAGAAAAGCTCGCCGACGCGTTCGCGGTAGACCGAACATCCTTGCGACATTTTCTTCGCCGCTTGGCCGTCGATCTCGATGACCGTCGCACGACGATCGGTAGGATGAGACTTGCGAACGACGAGTCCGTCTTTTTCGAGAGCGTCGACAAGGGCCGTGATGTTCGTCGCAGTCACGCCGAGACGAACTCTCAACTCCGACATGATCTGAGGACCGTTCTCTTCAAGGATGGCGAGAATGCGGGTGCGTTGAGGAGTCAGGCCTTTCCCCATGGTTTGGGATTCGGCCCAACGTTGAAAAGCGGGCCAGAAACTCCAAAAGCTTTCCACCAGTTGGCAGCTCGTAGCGGGACTCTGCTTTTTTAAGTCGTTGGTTTTTTTCATTTATTTAGCCTCGGTACGAGTATATCACACATTATGTATAAATTAATAGTTCATACATTGACTATTAATAAGGCTGCTCATATACTGTAGGTATGAACAATGATGACGTGAACAAAAGAACCCGTGGCGAATCAGAGATCATGTGGCTGCTTGCGGTCTTCGTAACTCTCATCGCACTGACCCTCTAAAGGAGAATGAAAATGTCTGAACTGAAACTCAAAAACAAAGTTGCTGTCATTACCGGTGGGAACAGCGGTATCGGGCTCGCTACGGCGCGCGAATTCAAAGCCCAAGGTGCCAGCGTCGTTATCTCGGGACGCGATGAGAAGACACTCTTCGATGCGGCCCGCGAACTCGGCGGCGATACTCTTGCCGTACGCGGAGACGTTTCGAAACTCGCCGACATCGACACCCTCATCGCGAAAGTGAAAGAACGTTTCGGCCGCATCGATATTCTCTTCGCCAATGCTGGCGTCGGCATCTTCGCGCCTTCGCTTCAGACCGACGAAGCCGCCTTCGATACGATGTTCGACATCAACGTCAAAGGACTCTACTTCACCGTCACGAAATCCTTTCCGCTGCTATCTCAGGGAGCGTCGATCATCCTCACGAGCTCAGTCGCGAACGAGATGGGCAATCCCATCATGGGCGCTTATTCTGCCACGAAGGCCGCTGTACGCTCGCTTACGCGCAGTTTCGCCGCGGAGTTCGTCAACGCCGGTATTCGTGTGAACGCGCTGAGCCCTGGCCCGATCGAAACTCCGATCTTTTCGCGCGGGGACGTTTCGCCCCAACAGGTGCAGGCAATGAAGGATTCGCTCGTCGCCACGACCCCGATGAAGCGTCTTGGAACCTCGGAAGAGATGGCCAAAGTTGCGCTCTTCTTGGCTTCTTCGGATTCTTCCTACATCACGGGTATCGATCTGAAAGCCGACGGCGGCAAGGGGCAATTCTGACCCGACGCACCTGGCCCGCTCTTTGCTCTCCTTTCTAGACATAGAAAGGAGGGTGCTATGCATCCCAAAAGATTTGCTCTTATTATCGGCCTCGTCTTATTTGTTGTGGGGGTCCTGTCGTTTATCCCCGCCTTCACCATGAATCCCGCGGAAGGTCTTCCCAACATCAAACTCGAAACAAGCTACGGACTTTTCCTGGGCTATTTCGCAATGAACATCTTGAACAAGATCGCCCTGATCGGCTTCGGTCTTCTCGGCATCTGGGCTTCGAGCCGCCCGACCACGAACTTGCCCGCGTCGATCAACTACTCGCGTACGCTCTTCGTCGTGATGGGCGCATTGGCCGTCCTCGGACTCTTCACTTCGACTCAGACTCTCGGCGGCTACATGCCCCTGTGGGGATTCGAAGTATGGAGCCACGCGGTCGTCGCAGTGTTAGGTGCTTACTTCGGATTCGCGCTCAGCTCGCGTGTCCCCAAGCAACCCGACGTACCCAAACGCGTTCACGTCTAAGTCCTAGATCTCCGAACTCGGTTGCGTCTTCTCCCATCTGCGGATGATGAAGAAGGCACATAAAAAGAGTAAGGACGCCAGGAAGTAGGGAGAGCCGGGAAGAGAGATCCCGCTCCCTACTTCCGTCGTTTTTGCGAAGAGCGCCGTCATCACGATCGGATTAATGATCGCGCAAAGACTCGTGAGACTCATCAGCGCTCCCTGCACCTCCCCCTGCTCGCTCGCGGGGATCGCGCGACTGATCAACGATTGAAGCGACGGATGCGCGGGCCAGAAGAACGCGCACAAGAAGAGCACCACGTAGAGCATGGTTCCGGTCGTCGCGAGACCGAAGGCCGCGAAGCCGAAGACTTCTCCCAGACATCCCCACCTTACGCACCAGCGTTCACCGAAACGTTTGACCATGGGTCCCGTGAGCAGTCCTTGCGACAGCGCGCTGAGCACTCCAACAAACGCGAACGAGATGCCGACCTCTTTCGCCGACCATCCGAAGCGGTGCTCGGTATAGATGGTCCAGATCGAGGGATGCGTTTGACCCGCGAGCTGCATCAGAGCGAAAGCGAGAATAAGTCCGCTGACCTGAGGCATGCGTCCCAGAGAGGCGAGCGACTTGAGAGGATTGAGATCCTTCAGGACGAAGCCACGGCGTTTTTCCAGAGGAAGCGATTCGGGCAACACGAAAAGGCCGAAACAGAAGTTCAGGATGTTGAAAGCGGCGGCCGCCATAAAGGGGACGCTGCTACCGTAGGTCGCAAGCAGGCCGCCGATGGCAGGGCCTAAGATAAAGCCGATTCCGAAACCGGCGCCCATCACGCCGAAGTTCTTCGATCGATTCTCGTCGTTGCTGATATCGGCAATATAGGCGGATGCGACGGTGAAACTCGCGCCGCTAATACCGGAGATGATACGCCCCACAAAGAGCAGCGGAAGCGTCGGAGCGAAGGCCATGAAGAGGTAGTCAATGCCGGCGCCGAGCAGCGACACGAGGAGAATGGGACGGCGTCCGTATCGATCCGAAATACGGCCGAGAAGCGGCGAACTCACGAACTGAAGTAAAGCGTAGGCCGCGATGAAATAGCCGTAATAGTGCGCGACAGACGTTTCTGCGGAGACGAATTTACGAATCACGTCGGGGAGCACGGGAAGAATGATTCCGAGACCGATCGCGTCGATCGCGAGCGTGATGAAAATGAACAGGATACTCGCGGACCGTGTCTTTTTTGCCATCCTAAAAGGTTAGCGAGGCTCTCCAAAAAAATCTATGCCCAGCGTTTCCAAACAGCTGACACCCCACTATCCTCGCCGAGCCTATGCTGACGACACCTTTTCAAAAACTGCTTCACGACGGGTCCCTCTTTCTGAATGCGCTGATTTTAGAGCTCGAGAAAATGGGTTTCGAATTCCAAACTCTTCAACCTGATCATCTTTGCCTACGCGTCGCGACTCTCGAAGAATATTCGGCTGCAAAAAATCTCGTCGCCACCGCCGCGACCCTACTCACGGAAACCGACGTCAATGGACGCCCTATTGCGAGCTACCGTCTGCACGAACCCTTCGTCTCCAAACGTGGTCCTGTCGAGATCCTGGAAATTCCCTCACCGAAGGACGGCTCATTTTACCCCTACGGTTTTGAGCATGCGGAGTTCGTGATCAAAGAATCTTTTGAGAGCTTTAAAATGAAACACCCCTCCCTCAATTTCAGAGGACGTCAGGACCGTGTTCTCAATCCCGAACTCTCACTTAAAACTGCTTGCGGCGTCGCGAAGTTCCATACGAGCACGCTCGCACGCGTGATCGAGATCGAAGAAGCGCCCATCCGGGAGGTGATCTTCGATTTCGACGGGACGATCATCGATGCCCGTGAAATGATTTACGCCATTAATGCCCAGGTTTTTTCGCGCCTTCTCGGTCGCAGCGTGTCTTCGAACGAAGCACGCACGCACCACGCTCCGGACTTTCCAACGCTCTTTAAGAACTTCGGCATCGTCGACGCGGCAGAGCGCGCTCGCGGCATGGATCTTTGGGCAGAAGTCTCTCATGAGGCAACTTTTCCGCTCTTCGCGGGTATTCGCGAAGCGCTCGAAGAGATCGCACGGCTCGGCTTTCGCATGCACATCTGGACGGCTCGCGAGGAGAGTTCCACTCGTCAAATCATGAAAAAACACGGTATCGCCGATTACTTTGAAACTTTTGGTTTCTCGACCGCGAAACTTTCCAAGCCTCATCCCGACACGATTGGCTTCGACTGGAAACAGAAAAATTCAGGGTCGATGATTGTCGTGGGCGACAGCTGGACGGACATGCGCGGAGCGCATGCGATCGGAGCCGTCGCTGGCGCGGCGCTCTGGGATCCGGACCTCGACCTCTCGCATCTCTGCGAAATGGGCGCGGAGCTTCTGCTGCGTAAGCCCGAGGATCTTGTGGAGTATCTCAGAGCTCGGGCGCCAGAAGCTTCCCGGGATTCATGAGGTTTTTCGGGTCGAAGACTTTTTTGAGTGCGCGCATGAGCGTAATTTCCTCCGGAGACTTCGAATAGCCGAGGAAGTCGCGCTTCAAAAGACCAATGCCGTGCTCGGCGGCGATGCTGCCGCGATGTCTTTGAACGAGTGCGAAGAGTTCGTGATTGTGTTTCTCGCAGAGCATGCGGAACTCGCCAATTTCCATCGCATCGGGCTTGGCGAGGTTCACGTGCAAACTTCCGTCGCCCAGGTGTCCGAAGAGAAAGAGCTTGTCGTTTCCGAACCACTTGCCCGCACGTGTCTCAAGTTCTGCAACAAAGGCCGCCATCTCGCGCAGGGGAACGGCGAGATCGTTCTTGTAGACTTTAGCGACCTGATTCAGAGACTCGGTGATGTTTTCGCGCCAACCCCAGAAGGCGCGCACGTCGCTCGGACTTGAGGCCATGAAACCTTCGTGAACGAGACGTCTTTCGAAGACAGAACCCATCCAGGCTTCGAGCTTCTCCACGACATCGTTCGATCCGAAGCTTTCGATCTCGAAAAGCAGATAGTAAGGGGCGTCGTCGTGAAAAGGTTTGGAAAAGGAACGGATTTTGTGGACGAGTTCAAAACAGTTTTTCGAAAATACTTCGTAGGAGTGAATCAAGAGCGACTGCTCGCGCAACTCGCCCAAAATCTCAACCCCGGTCTGAAGCGAAGGGAGCGCCCAGAAGAGCGTTTTGACTTCGCGAGGAGCTTCGCAGAGTTTCAAAGTTGCGGCCGTTACGAAACCCAAGGTACCTTCGCT
>JBDSDI010000177.1:0-13331 GCA_039920645.1 Bdellovibrionota bacterium
CAAGATCAGCACGACAACTGGGTCGCGCTCTTCAAGAGCGACTGGGAATTCGAATACACCAAAAAGAACGCGCCTCAGAGCATCGAGTGGTATGCCAATAGTTTCGAAGCCTCCAAGGCGGTTTTCGAGGCGAAACTCGCCCTGGGTGAAGATTCGGTTAAGGGCTAAGCCCGTCGTTTCCCCAGACGATCGCTTCATGTAGAATCCAATAAGGCGGAGGGCTTCGTGATGCGAGTTCGTGATTTTTCCAAGGGATTTCTTTTTTCGGGACTTTTCCTCATTACGGGCGTGACCGCGCGCGCACAGGCTCTTCAACAATGGGGAGACTCGCGCCTCGACCTCTGCTCCGAAGAACTGCAGGACGGCGGCGATTTCAAATCCCTCTCCAAACAGGTGAAGGCCGAACTCAAGGCGCGCGACTCCGAATCCGTATATCTTTCGACCGCGATGAAGCCTCTTCTTAAGGACGCCAGGTCTTATTCGAAAAGTTTCAACACGAGCACGATGTCAGATCTCGACCGCTATGAGATCGCCGGCATGATGAGCCCCGATACTTCCGAGAAAGTCCTCGATACGATGGCGTCCCGCAATCACAGCGGCAAGGTCACGCGTAGCTACGACCTCCAATATCAGGATGGCAAAGTGCTCGTTTGGCCCGCATTCTGGGTCGGCGGTCGCCGCGCTCGCGTCACTCTCGAACCCATCATGAAACTTCCTGCGGCTAAACTCGACCCTGAAGTCGTCCAGGTCCTGAAGAGCAAAGCTCCGAAGCTTTCGCTCGACGGTCTCGGCTCCGGCAGCTCGGTCGCTCAGATCAATTCCAAAGGCGTCTACGAATTCGGGTACTCGGCCGACGGAAAACTCAGTGATATGGGCGGCCTCGAAGAATTTTTCGACAAGGGCCTCGACGGACTTTGCGCGCACCGCGCGGAGAACGCTGAGCAGGCACGCAAGCAGTCTCGCCTCAGCGAGAAAAAGTCTGTCGCTGCTCCTCAACACAAGTAGCAACTTCGGTTAAACTGTTCGTACTTTGAAGATCGATCTCCATCTCGATGTGACCGCATGGGTTCGAGGACCGCGCACGAGCGTAGGGCTTTGTGCCCGCCGTCTCG
Organism: Bdellovibrionota bacterium; assembly: GCA_039920645.1. Taxonomy (GTDB): domain Bacteria; phylum Bdellovibrionota; class UBA2428; order UBA2428; family UBA2428; genus CAMCVE01. The sequence continues at coordinate 1,113 of JBDSDI010000177.1, forward strand.
ACGCCGCCCTTCACCGGATCGCCACGAACGAGAGCGGTCTCGGGATCAAGAGCTGGACGCGCCGAAATGCGAAGTCGAGCGAGATCCCTTCTCTGAAACTCGAATCCAAGGATCTCTATTCCCGCGTCGAAAAGCTGGGCTGGCTGAAAAGTTGGGAAGGCGTGGGTGGTGTTTACCATAGCGTCGATCCGGTACTCGGCCGTCTCAAAAATTCCAAGCGCGTGGTGACGGCGCACGACTGTTGGACGCTGGTCGAAAATCCTTATCAGGCTCCGAAGTTCCAAAAATATCAGAAAAAGAAATTCGAGACCGCACTCTCTCGAGCCGACCACGTCGTCGTTCCCTCGCAGCACGTCCACGATCAGCTCGTCGTCCTAAAGCCCGAGCTCAAAGGGCGACTCAGCGTGATTCCGTGGGGACCGCTCATGGGTCAAGAGACGGCACTTTCGCCAGCGAGCGCGCCGCACGCTTCGGTCGTCGATGCCTATCTCACGAAGCATCGTCCTTTTTTCCTTTGCGTCGGTAATCTCGAGAACCGCAAGAATCACGATATTCTTTTCCGCGCGATGGAATCGCTGCCGGAAGTGGATCTGGTTCTCGTGGGAGCCAAGGGTTGGGGCTGGGAAGCGATCGAAAAAAAACGCCAAGAGCTGTGTGCGAAAACGCCATGCTTCTGGTTCGAAGGGCTTCCGACCCGCGACATGAGCGCGCTCTATGCTGCCTCGCTTGCGGTCGTTCTGCCGTCGCTCGACGAGGGCTTCGGACTTCCGGCGTGCGAAGCGCTCTACTTCGACAAGCCGCTCGTTCTCTCGCAAATCGCTCCGTTCTTTGAGATCGCAGGATCCGCTGCGCTCTACTTCGATCCGGTAAAGGGAACGAAAGACCTTCGCGATATTCTCGCCGCGCTCGCTTCGGACGAAAGCTTACGCAACTCGTGGGCTTCGAAAGCGCTCAGCCGCAAACATCTTTTCTCGTGGGAGCTGACGGCGCGCGCGCACCTCGCGCTCTACCGCCGCCTTTAATTTCAATACCCAGACGCCCTAGACGCCTTGTCTTTTTGCCCAGGCGCGGAAATCCTTGCCGAGCTTTTCGAAAGACGGAATTACGAAGACGTCTTCTTGCAGATGCCAGATGTCGTAGTCGCGTTTAGAAATCACTTCGATGTCAAAAGGATGGTGGCGGCATTTGTCACTCACACAAAATTGCATTTCTTCTGGGGAACTTACCGAGCCCGATCCGTAAGCGCGCAGGCCCGACGCGGTCTGGATGAGACCGAATTCGACGGTGAACCAATAAATGCGGCCGAGCATTTTGTGAATCTCGTGGTCTTCGGGATACTTATCCGTGGCGCGGACACCGATGTGACCGAAGTCCTGGAAGAATTCGGTGAATTCCGGATTCGTCAGCAAAGGTGTGTGACCGAAGAGATCATGGAACATATCGGGCTCGGGTGTGTAGTCGAGTTCGGCACGTTTCCGGATAAAATCCGTTGAAGGGAAAATTTTACGCGAGAGCAGATTCCAAAAATCCTTGGTATGCACGAGTCCGTCGACGCGAACGATTTTCCATCCCGTCGCTGCCTCGATGCGCGCGGAAATATCCCTTAAACGAGGAATCTCGGTTTTAGGAAACTTAACGACCTTCAGTCCTTCGATGAATTCGTCGCAGGCGCGACCGACGACAAGTTGATCTTGCTTCGCGAGGAGCAATGCCCACGTGCCATGTTCTTCTTCAGTGTACGGGGGTACGGGAACCTCACTGAGAGGACGTTCATCGACTTTGCAATATTCGGTGTCCATACGCTGCTCCGTGTTTCTCCAGTTTAACCGGTTCTTCTAGAGCTGTCCCTTGGCCTTGAAGGCAAGATACACGCGGTACGAGTAAGTCGACATGCTCCAGTAGCTCAGAACGACCGAGGCCCACAGGATGACTTCGCCGCAAGAAAAGAGCGAGATCTCGCCGATAGTGCCGCCGAGCATAATACATCCGAGGCCCACGAACTGGAGCACGGTCTTGATCTTGCCGACCTGACCAGCGGCGATGATCATGCCGACTGAGGCGGCCATGGCGCGTAGTCCCGTAACGAGAAACTCGCGAGCCAGAAGCAGAACGGCTAACCAAGGGCTGAGGTTGGGGTCGGGGTTAAGAATGGAGGGGTAGGGACTTCTCGCCATGAGAAAAATCACAGCGACGCAGAGAAAAATCTTATCGGCTACGGGATCCATGAGGCGTCCCACATCGCTCTCCTGGCGGAGGCGGCGCGCGAAGTAACCGTCGAAGAGGTCAGTGAGTCCAGCTAAAATCAAGACCACGAGGCCCCATTCTCCGTAACCTTTTTCCACGAGAATGGCGAGGAGCGGCATCAAAGCCAAACGAAGCGCGGTTAGGCCATTGGGAAAGGTGAGTAGACGGCCAGCCATGCTATGTTATCTAGCATGAAAAGCTTCCATTGGGTAAATCTCGAAAAGTTTGTCTTCCTTGGTCTTCTTGCCTCCTGCGCGCACGGTCCGGCTAGCTCCGGCAGTGGTTCTGGCGCCGCGGGAAAAGTTGTTGCGAGCAGCGACAAAGAAGCCGTACTCGTTCTCTTTCTGAGCGATCTTCATAGCCATCTCAAGGGCGATACCGACGGACGCGGCGGATACGCACAAGTGAAAAAATGGATCGACTTCGAACGCGCGAAAGCGGGTCCGAAAACGGACGTCGTCGTTATCGGCGGCGGCGATCTCATCGGCAAAGGTTCGATTCCCTGTCAGGAAACCAATGACAAAGAATGCGGCGCTTTCTTTAAGGACTTCGGTCTCGCTTACAGCACCCTTGGGAATTACGAACTCTACAATTCGCCGACGGACATGGCGGCTTTCGTGAAAGCGACGGGTGCGCAGTTCATCGGGATGAATGTCTCGCCGAAAAAAGGCACGGCTTCATGGTCAAATGCGCCTCTGAAATTCAAGGGCCAAAAATCTGGTCTCGAATTCTGGCTGGCGAGTTGGACGTCTCCTTTCGACATCAAAGACTACAACGTGCGCGCATTTCCCGCCGCCAGCGACTGGATGGCGTGGAAGAGACAGTGGAACGCTCCCGTTCTTTTCCTTACGCACCAAGAACTCGAACGCGACCTCGGATTCCTGAAAGATGCCTGCCTTTCGCTCTCCCCGCAGACTCAGGTTCTTGCGCTTCTCAAGTCCAACGATCATCGCACCATGCAGCAGGATTCCTCGCAGTGCGCTCCGATGCTCGAACCTGGCGCTTTCGGTCGTTATGGACTTAAGCTTCTCATCACGCGCGACGCGCAGAATCCCGCTCGCCTGCAGACCGCGTCCGAGTTCGTCGAGATCAAAGGTTTTGGTGAAGACGCGGGCGTGAAAGCGCGCGTCGATGCGCTCTATGCACGCTACGCTCCGGACGCGGGCCAAGTGCTCTTCAGCGTCGATCAAGAAATTTCCCGCGAGTCGCTCGCGAGCTGGATGGCCGAGGGCTACCACAAGCGCATGAAGGCCGAAGCCGCGATCACAAATATCGGTTTCGTAAAGAACTCTCTTCCCGTTGGTCCGGTGACCCGCGAGGATTTCTTCCTCGCGCTACCTTACAAAAATGAACTCTACGGTCTCGACTGGTCCGTTAAGGATATGGAGCAAGCACTCTGTGCGGCAGCCCTGCGCAAGCGCGTGGGAGATCTCGATTGGGGTTCGGAACTTTCTTTCTCGGGCTTCAGCCTCGAGAACGCCGGAACTCCGCAATGCCACGTCGTCGCTCCGAAAAAATCCCTCAAGGTCGTTGTCGACGAATATCTTCTTTCGCGCTCCGAGCGTTGGCTGGGTCGCGATTTGAAGTCGCGCAGTTTCAAATTCGGTGTTGATTCGCGTCGCGTGGCCACCCAGCAACTGCAAGTCTCGAAACCCGTCGGAGCCCACTAGTGCGGGTCTTCTCCAATTTCGCGGTCTCGCTCGACGGCCGCATCGCCGATCGAGGGGCTCCCTCGAAACCGTTGGGGACCCCGCTCGACCGCAAGACGATGCAAACGATCCGTAAAATGTGTGACGTCGTCGTGGTGGGCGCGGGTACACTGCGCGCTCATCCGCATAGCATGAAACTTACAGGGCGTTTGCCCTCCCATCGCAAGCAGCCCGCTAACGTGATCGTGAGCGGAAACGCCGACTTCGATCCTACGTGGGATTTTTGGAAAGACGACAGCGTCGTGCGCATCGTCTTCACGACTCAGCACTCGCTCGCCAAAGCCGTGGAAGCAAGCCGCGATCGCGCGCTGGTCTTCGCAGCCGGCCAGGGCAAGAAGGTCGAGATGCCCAAGGTCTTCGAAAAACTGAAGGCGCTCGGATTCAAGAACGTGCTCGTCGAAGGCGGCGGCGAGCTCATGTCCGATGTCATGGCGGCGGGTCTCCTGCAGGAACTTTACGTGACGCTCACGCCCTGGATTCTCGGGGGCCGCCACAATCCTTCGATGGTCATGGGCGACGAGACGCTCTGGACCCGTCTCGAACTCAAAAAACAACGTAAGCTCGGCCAGGAGATCTATCTCCACTATCGCGTCAAGGGAGCCCGGCGTGTTTGAGATCCCTTTTCAGATCGATTACGTGGATACCGATGCGATGGGTATCATGCATCATTCAAGGTACTGCCGTTATCTCGAGCGCGCCCGCGTAAGGTGGCTCGAAACCATGGGGCTTCGTTATGCCGATCTGGAGCGCGACGGCTACACCCTGCCTCTTAGCGCCTTGTCGCTTGAATATCGCAAGCCTTTGCGCTTTGATGACCGCGGTTTCGTAAGGCTCGCGATCGAAGAACTCGGTCGCGCGCGTCTAAAAATCGTCTACGAACTCGTCGACGAGACGGGAACCATCGTGACTACGGCCCGCACGGAACACGTGCTTCTGAAGAACATGAAACCCGTGCGGATCCCTGATGAATGGAGAGAGAAATGGCAGCAGCAGAGAGAACAGACATCGTCGACGTCCCGCTAAACAAGCTCTACCAGGCGATCTGCGACTACGACAATTACGCGAAGTTCGTCACCGGCGCGACCCGCGTGAAGCTGCTTTCGCGTGAAGGTAACACCGCCAAGGTTCAGTTCGAAGTTGAGATGATGAAACGCGTCGAATACACGCTGAAAATTAAAGAAGAACTCGACTCCGAGGGTCGCAGCGCGCGCGTGAGCTGGGTGCTCGATTCCTCGAAATTCTTCAAGATCAGCAATGGTCTCTGGGAACTTAAAGCTCTCGGTCCCGACAAAACCCAAGTCATGTACAAGCTGGAACTCGAATTCGACATTCCCGTTCCCGGCTTCGTTTTAAAAAAGCTGGTCGCAAGCGCGCTTCCGAAAACCATCCAGGAATTTAGCGACCGAGCCCGTCAGCTCTAAGGAGATACGAATGGCAGACGCGGATGATACCTCGAAGAAAAATCCAAATCTTCAGTCGCTCGCGGGCGCTCTTGCCGGAGATCTACTGAAGAAAGCGGTTCAAATCGGCGCGGGCGCCTACGTCAGCGCCGAGGACCGTGTTTCGAAGACGCTGGAGACTGCGCAAATGCCGATTACCCTGTCGAAGGCGGTAATTAAAGATCTCATCGACAGCCTGGTCGACCGATATTCCATCGACATCAAAGCGACGATCAACTTTACGCCCAAGAAAAAAGACAAGGACAAGGGAGACACCGAAAAATGAAAAAAGAAGCCATCAGCACCACGAAAGCACCCGGAGCCATTGGACCTTATTCTCAAGCGATTCGCGTCGGGGACCTGCTCTTCACCTCCGGTCAGATCGCGCTTGATCCCATAAGTGGCAGCATGGCAGCGGGCGACGTCAAAACGCAAACACGCCAGGTTCTCACGAATCTCAAGGAAGTCCTCGAAGCGGGAGGATCGAATCTCGCAAAAGTGATCAAGACCACCGTCTTCGTCATGGATCTCGGTCAATTCGCGACCATCAACGCGGAATACGAAAGCTTCTTCAAAGAATTTGCGATGGGATCTCCGTTCCCCTCGCGTTCGACGGTCCAAGTCTCGGCGTTGCCTCGCGGCTCGTTGGTGGAGATCGAGGCCATTGCCCAGATCTGAGAAGACCTTCGAGATTCGTAAAGATCGCTCCTGGATTCTTGGCGTTCTCGGACTTTTTTTTGTCCTGCTGATTTGGGACATGGGACGCTTCTCGGGCGCCTTGGAACAAAAGGCGCGCATGGATTTTGAATCTCTGCCGTCTGTCGATTTGATCGCGGTGCTCACGGGCGGCCGGGGTCGCCTGAAGGAAGCTTTTCGTCTCTTGGAATCCGGCCAAGGCCGCGCGCTGCTCATTTCCGGAACGAGTGCTTCGCTCGAAGATATCCTTCAGGCCAATGGCGTGGAAAACTTTCCGGACAATCTCAAACACGATGTCATTCTCGACGCGCATTCTCAACGCACCTTCGACAACGCCAAGGAAATCCGCTCGGCCGTGCGTCGCCTCGATGCTCGCTCACTTCTGGTCGTGACCTCGAACTATCACATGCAGCGAACATTAGAACTGATTCAGGAAGAGTTCGCCAAAGCCCCGCACGTCGACATTGTCGTCTACACCTATCCGGTCATGTCACCGAACTTCGATCCGTCCTTTTGGTGGCGACGCTTCTCGGGATGGCGACTTTTCATGTCGGAATACTTTAAGACCCTCGGGTCGAAGCTCGGGTATTGAGAAAAACTTATTTCACGGTCGCGTCGTCGACCATCTTTTGGCGTTTCTCTTTGATGCAAGTTTCCAGCGCGGCCTTGGTGAGTGTCCCGTTTTGAGCAATGCATTCGCGACGCAGTCGTGAGCGGAAGATAGCGCGACGACGTTGGGCGCTGCGGGCACCGGTTTGGTTCTCGGGAGCGATCTCGGTCGTGGTCGAGGTGCCGGTGGTGAGAGGCGTTTCGCTGGTCTGTGCGAAAGCTTGCGAGGCCTGAAATGCCCCGAAGCCAAGAAGAACGGAAAAGAGGGCGGTCTTAAATGGGTGTTTAAGCATCATGGGAAACTCCTTCTCGAGTGAAAGCCACTCTAAGAGACAAAATTTTGTCTGTCGAAGCCGCCGAGGAAAATTCTACGAAGCTCTGGCGCGTTTCGGCGCTTCGTTTAAGCTGAATCGCATGACAAAAAATTCTTTCAAAGTTTTAGGAATGGCGATGGCTCTCATGATGAGCGCTGGCGCTGAAGCGCAACTCTTTAAAATTACCAAAGGCACCAAGCCTATTGGTCTGACCGATGCACAGTGGACCCAGCTGGTGGATGATCTCCAGACTCAAGTTAACGACCAGCTCCCAAGCGTTGAGACCGGTCAGTACACCAAGGGCATGGCTAACGCCACCGCGATGGCATCGACCGGTACCGCATCGGTCTACGGATCATCTTTCAAGTACGGTCTTATCGGTGGTAGCGTCGCTCTCGGCGTCGATCTCGGCAGCGGCAATAAGCTGAGCAATTTCGATGCCAAAAAAGTCGCGGGCGTCGGTGTCCAAAGCGCCGCGATTATTGGCTTCTCTCCCGGTTCGGTCACTTCGGGTCAGTGGGGCCCTATCGATCCCGCCCGTCTGCGGATCTTCCTGAGCTTCTTGAAACTCGATCAAACCCTCAATGATGCCGACGTTGCTTTTACGAGCATGGGCCTTATCGGTCAGTACCGTCTCGTCGGCGAGCGTAGCCTGGGCCTCAGCGTTCTGAAGTGGAACGGTATCGATGTCTCGTCGGGCTTCCGTTTAGCGAAAAACAAATTCTCTTTTACGCAAACCCTCCCGGCTTTTACTCAAACTCAGAACGGGATTACGGCGACCGTCGCCGCTGCACCCGCGACTCTCGGTGCGGATGTGAACGTCTACTCCGTCCCCGTCGAGGCAAGCACTTCGGTTCGTCTTCTCTACGTGCTTAATCTCTTCACCGGCATCGGTGGCGACTTCAACTTCGGCTCTTCGAAAGCGATTGCAAACTACGACACGAACATTGCTGTATCCGGTGGCGGCGACGCAACCGGCTCGCTTGAACTCGGTGGCGACACCAGCCCGACTCCGTGGAACCTTCGCGCTTTCGCGGGCCTTGGTGTCGAGTTCGCAATCGGCACTCTGAACGTGGGTATCGGCAAATCCCTCACCGCGGGCGCATGGTCCACGAGCGTTGGCTTGAACCTCTTCTACTAAGATCTTTTAAGAGACCTTCCTAAGGAGCTTCCGGGGAAACCCGGAGGCTCTTATGCTTTCTGAGACGGCGCGCGTGCAGAACGAAGTTTCCAGCGCGAAGCCTGTTTCAAGAGAATCGTCCAGAATATGAGAATCGCGAAGAAGACGCTCTGGCGCGATTCGATCCACATTGAAGCGTGTTTACCGATGATGCCCTGAGGACTGAGTCCTAGAAAAAGGGCGATGCCCAGGAGCCAACGTCGCTCGCGCGTCGTGCTCGCCACCCAAGAAAGTGGGAAGAGCATCCAAAGAATCGAGTACGTGTACTGCCACGGCAGCGGCGATGCGAGAAAACCCAGCAGCAGCCACGTCGAAAGCGAGAGCAAAACCGCGAGCGAAGACTCTTTCAGATCCCTGAGGGAGTAATGCGCCGTCGAAAGAATCGTCATCGCAAGGAAGGGCAACGTGAGCAAAAGCGGCCACGCACTAAACTGATTCATTCCGAAATGAAGTACGCCCAGTGGATAGAAACCCTGCAAGTTCACCGATGAGGCGTCCATCGGTAGATCGAAAGTCGTGCGGCGAATCTGTTCGGCCCAGTCGAGCCACATCGCGGGATTTGGCAGCATCGCTACCACTAAGAACACACCGGCCACCCACACCGAGCTTTTCCATTCCTTCATCTTGGCGAAGGTCACGAAGAAAATCGCGGAATGGATTTTCACGAGCGATGCGAGACTTATCAGAACCAGGCCACAGATGCGACCCCACACGCGGTGCCCGAATCTCTGCAGAACCCACACGCCGGCGATCAAAAGCCACGCGATCCAAAGTCCGATCTGACTCACGTGGAACTCGCTGTCGATGAATCTAAAGCAACCCAGGAAGGCTACGAGAAGACCCATGGCGAAGACTTCGGGTTTCAAGGAAATTTTGAGACGTTTGTCCTTTTCGAGAACTTGGTAGAGCACGTACGGCAGGCTCAGTGCCACGAGGGCATGAAGTGCGGCGTAAATCCAGCGCGCGGTCTCGAAGCTGAAAAGATTGAAGAAGGTGAACGGCAGCACGACGACCGGAGCATACTTGTAAGAGAATGCCTTTTCGTAGAAGTACGGCGATTCGCCTCGAAGAAATCTTTCGCTGGCTCGGTAGTAAGCAGCGAAATCCCAGCCGTGTCCGTTGAGTTGGCGCGAGAAGCAGCTCGCGAGGATCAGTATCGCTATCAACGACAGGGCCACGACAAGATGGAGGGGGAGAAGTTTCGGGCCTGTGCGCTCGGTCATGGGAGCCGCTCCTTTTCGAAATCGCTTTGGTATTTATAGGCCACGCCGAAATCCGCTCCAGGTGCACCGTGATTGAGGTCCAGAAAGCGGATCATCTCGAAAGAGACGAGCAACTGCAGAATAGTGTAAAGGCTGAGGCCGACGAGGGCGTGTCGGGGGAAGAGACGTTGCGCGAGACGAGCGAATGCGAAGGCCAGAAGCGGCGTAACGAGGATGAGGTAGTGACGGTGGATACGCACGTTGCTCAAGGTCATGAGCGCGCCGCAGAGAACGAGCGCTATCCAGACGAGTTGCGAACTCGGGCGAAATTCGTCGAAGGCGCTCATGCTGAAGATCGTGCGCAGCCAGGCCCGAGGACTTTGCGCGAGCGCGCGAAGTGAGGCTATGAGAACCGTTAGGACGAGAGCGGCCGAGCAGACCAGAGCGCCGAGGACCAGCGGACGTTCCAGAAAAGCGGCGAGATGCGATCCGAGACTCGACGAAAAATTGAGTCCGCTTCCGAAACTGGCGGCGTAGCTCCAGTAGCGGAACTTCAAGAACTCGGGCCACGCTCCGCGGTGCATGCCGAGAGCTCCGTTGATTTTCGATGCACCCGAGCCCACGAAAATTTCCTGGAGCCACGCGATCATGGGTAAGCATCCGACGATGCCACCTACGAGAAGCGGCCCTAGGGTCGCACGCTTCAGGAAGACGTCGCGCACTTCGACGAGCATCAAAGCGGCACCGAGGAAAAAACCGCTCATGTGGATCTGACCGATGAGGACACAAAGGAAGGCCAAGAGGATGCGCAGAGACGGTCGTTTTTTTCTCTCCATCCACAGGACAAAAATCGCGATACCGAAAATCGGCAAAAGGCTTTGAGCCCAGATCTTACGCGTGAACAGCAGCAGAACGGGATTTGCAGCACTGAGCGCGATGGCTGCAAACCAAGCAATTTTCTCGTCGTTGCGGAGCCACGTCGACCGCGTAATGTAGACAAGAAGTAACGCGAGGGTCGCGATGAAGCTGAGTCCAACATATCTCGAGAGCGCCTCGGGGCTCGAAAGCCCAAAGAGTTGGGCGGGGGCGCTGAAGATCCAGATGCTCAGGCCGGGATTGAGAAGACCCGCAGCTCCCGACGGCATGCCCAGAGCGGGAAAGGGGGTATGACCCGCGCTACCTTGGGTGGCCGCGAACATATAGGCCTCGTCCCATTTGAATTCGATAAGGCTCGGCTGCCAGAGCCGCAGGCCGAGGCCCGCGCAAAGAACCAAAAGCGCAAAAAGAGAAGAGAACCTGGCTTGCCTCGTCATCGTAAGTGTTCTTCTCTTTATTAACTCATATGAAGCGTATTTTCAGCCTGCTCGGATGGATCTTTGCCTTGGCCCTTTTGGGCGCGGGGTTGGGAAACTTTCATCCGGGGCTTTCGATGGACGGCCCGCTCTATGCTGCAATTGCGAGAAATTTTGCCACGGGACAGGCCTCTTCTCTTTTCCATCTCACGAGTCCGACTCCCGAATTTCAACCCTTTTTTGCCGAGCATCCTCATCTGGGCTTTTGGACGATGGCCGCCGTCTTTAAGCTGTTACCCGCCACGGACTGGTCCGCGCGTATTCCCTCGCAACTCTTCTACATCTTGAGCCTCACTCTGCTCTACGTCGGCGTGTCCGAAATCGCACGATCGAGGCGTGCCGCCGCGCTGACGCTCATCCTCATCTGGATCTTCCCGATTCTTTCCAATTTTTTCTCGAATGCGTATCTCGATCCGGAGGCGTTTTTCTTTGGGACACTGGCCGTCTTCGCGCTCGAGCGCGCCACGCGCATGCGTGACCGCTCTTGGGCATGGGCCGTGGTCTCGGGTCTCGGGCTCGCAGGCTGCGCGCTCACCAAAGGCTTCACCGTGCTGGGCTTCGGTCCCGCGATGGCTTACCTGGTGATTTCGCGCATCAAGGCGCGTCCGGGTGATTCGGTCGCAGCGGCGTCGATCTGTCTCGGATCGACAGTGGCGGTGCTGACGGCCTACGCGTTCGGTATCTCGCGAAGCGACGTGCCGGGCTTCCTCGAAAGCTACATTGTCCGCCAATGGAGCGGACGCTTCGCGGTCATGAGCGACTGGAGTCTGCTGCTGCGCGTGTTCTTCTACAAGGAATTCGTACGCGAAACGCATGGGTTGCTCGTGCTCGTGCCGCTGCTGCTCGTGATACGAAAAAAGAAATTTCCCGCGGGCGATGCGCTTTGGATCCCGCTCATTATGATCGCGACCTTCGTGCTGATGTACGTTCCCGCCGCTCGTGTCGGCCATCAGTATTGGGTTATGATCCTGCCCTGGGCGGCCGTACTGATCGCTCAGGGGCTCGACGCGCTCCTGCCCACGTCGTGGACCGAATCGCGCTTGCGCACGGGCACGGCCTCGCTCGCGCTGCTGCTGGCCGCGCTGCTGCCTTTTCTTCCCATTCAGTTCTACAGGTCACGCGTGCCGGAGCTAGCAGTGCGCATTCGCGACGCCACGCAGTCGAAGTTCGAAAATTCAACCCGCCTTTGGATCGAAATCGGCGCAGAGCGCGACACCTTCATTCGCAGCGGAACCTGGGCCTGGTACACGGGTCTGCCCGTGTCCTACGCATCGGCTTCAGCGCTCGTAAGCGGAGAAACGACAATCGCCAGGAACGATGTCTTCGTCGTCGAAGCCTTTCACGACGACGCGGCCCGTGCAAAACTCGTGCAGGATCTCAAAACAAAAAATCTTTGCGTGGGTGGGGAGAATGAAAAGTCCGTTTACTGGACGCACTGTTTTTGAGCGTTCGAGAGGCGCTTAAGGAAAGCCTG
>JBDSDI010000178.1:0-12521 GCA_039920645.1 Bdellovibrionota bacterium
AAGACTTCGCGGTAGTAATTTTTTCGAGTCAGCTTCGTCGCGGCTTCTTCGTCGAGAATGATCGTGCATTTCGGGTGCATTTGAAGGATTGAAGCGGGAACCGAGGCGCCTAGAGGCCCTTCGATCATTTTTAGAACCGCGTCGGACTTGCCAATGCCAAATGCCAGGAGCACACAGTGGCGGGCTTCCATAACGGTTGCAAGGCCCATCGTGAGAACGTGGTGAGGAACGGCATCGCGCGACGGGAAATACGACGCATTCGTGGCGCGCGTGCTCGAGCTCAGCGTCTTGAGGCGCGTGCGCGAAGCGAGGGAAGAACTCGGCTCGTTAAAACCGATGTGAGCGTCGAGACCAAGACCGAGAAGCTGCACATCGATACCGCCTACGCGGGCGATCTTCTGTTCATAAATGCGACACTCCTCGACGGAATCAGGCGCCATTCCATTGAGGAGATGACACTTGGAGGGATCGATATCGATTTGCGAGAAAAATTTCGTCCGCATGTAGGAACGATACGAACTCGGGTTTGATTCAGGAAGACCCACATACTCATCGAGATTGAAGGTTGTCACGTCCCGAAAACTGAGTTTTCCGACCGTGGCGAGCTTCACGAGTTCAGTATAGGTCTGCAGTGGCGTTTGACCTGTCGCAAGACCGAGCACCGCTTTGCCGTTTTTCGTTGCGATGCTACGTGCGAGCAGATGAGCTGCGGCAAGCGATGCACGTTGCGAATCCTTGAAAATCGCGATTTCCATATTCGACTCCTTAGACTTTCAGAGGCCACTGAGATGTTGCTTCAGTTTTGAATTCCTCGAGAACTTTATTACCGAGCTCAAGCCAGGAAAGATCGGAGCTTACCCAAGGGCCGAGATCCAAATAGACTTCCTGGGCTTTGCCCGCGTCTGCGGTGAGACCTTCCTGGAAAACAGCATTCGAAGTCTTGCGTCCCACGAGGGCTTCCACGTAATTTTTTGCCGTAGCGGGATCGGCTTGGCTCACGAAGATTCCCGCGAGTTTCTTTTGAAGTTCGAGTTCCCGAGGACCCAGGGGCCTGAAAAGCTTGGATGACTTTGGTGCCCAATCGAGGTTTCTCCAGACCTCGCATCCGAGAATTTTAGCGGGACGTTTCGAGAGGGGCAGTTGTCGGAGGGCTTCGAGCACGGCAAAACAGACGCGCACATGCGATGCATGACGATCGAAAGGTTGGTGCAGGTACAACTCATCGAGCGTGAAGCCCGTAAGATAGTCTCTAAGACTTGCGACGAGTTCGAGATACTTCACGCGTTCGTTCAGATCGGCACTTTCAAAATTCAGAGAATCAACAAAGGCGTAGTGCCCGAGACGTGCGGCCGTTTTCTGCTCGTCCCAGCGGACTTCGGCATAGTCTATGGCGCTGAGTTTTACATGTCGCGCGGAGCGAATTGAACCGGACCCTGATGTCACGATCAATCCCCCGAAACAGGACTGCGCGGCCGAACGCGCGATCGGTTCAAGACACATGAACTCGAGGTCATCAGGGTGGGCGCCGATCGCAAGAATTCGAGTGGCGGACTTGGCTTTCGACGGATCGAGTCCTGAAGGACTGTAAAAGGCGGGCATGAATTCAGTTTAGCCGAAAATTTCGGTACGAAGGAGGAGATCGCGCCGCGTCGAGGCTATTATCTGCGCCTCAAAATCGGACTATCCTTGGCCTCATGAAAAATACGATTATCTATACCAAGACCGACGAAGCTCCCGCTCTGGCGACTCACTCGCTTTTGCCGATCATTCAACACTTCGTGGGCGCGGCCGGCATCGAAATGCAAACGCGTGATATCTCGCTTGCGGGCCGTATCATTGCGAACTTTCCCGAATCCGTAAAACCTGAACAGCGCATCGGCGATGCTCTGAGCGAACTTGGTCTTCTTGCGAAAACTCCCGACGCCAATATCATTAAGCTCCCCAATATCAGTGCTTCGATTCCTCAGCTCAAAGCGGCTATCGCAGAACTCCAATCGCAGGGGATCGCGGTTCCGAACTTTCCCGAAGATCCTAAGACCGACGCCGAATCCCAAATCAAGGCGAAGTACGCTAAAGTTCTCGGAAGCGCCGTGAACCCCGTCCTGCGTGAAGGGAATTCCGATCGTCGCGTCGCGGGTCCCGTTAAGGCTTATGCTCGTGCACACCCGCATTCGATGGGCGCATGGAAAAGCGACTCGAAATCAAAAGTCGCCCACATGACGGACGGCGATTTCTATTCGAGCGAAAAATCAGTTACCGTTTCGGCAGCGACCGATGTGAAGATCGAGTTCGTCTCCGACGACGGCAAGACCACCATCCTTAAAGAAAAGACCTCGCTCAAGGCTGGTGAAATCATCGACGCCTCGGTGATGAACGTCAAAGCGTTGCGGGCTTTCTACGCTCAGGCGATCGACGAAGCGAAAAATTCCAATGTTCTCATCTCGCTTCACCTGAAAGCAACGATGATGAAGGTCTCCGATCCGATCATGTTTGGACACGCCGTTACTGTTTACTTCAAGGACGTCTTCGATAGATACCAGAGCGTCTTCAACGATCTAGGTGTCGACCCGCGTAATGGTCTGGGCGACGTCTACGCGAAGATCAAGAAACTTCCCGAAGCTCAGCAAAAGGAAATCGTTCAAGCGATCAAAGATGTCTCCGCGAAACGCGCGCCTCTGGCGATGGTAGACTCGGATAAAGGCATCACGAACTTACACGTGCCGAGCGACGTTATCGTCGATGCTTCGATGCCAGCGATGATTCGTTCGTCGGGTCAGATGTGGGGCGCGGACGCTAAGCCCGCCGACACGCATGCCATGATTCCCGACCGCTGCTACGCGGGTATCTATCAAGCGACCATCGACGACTGCAAAAAGAACGGAGCTTTTGATCCTCGCACCATGGGTACCGTCCCGAACGTCGGACTCATGGCGCAAAAAGCCGAAGAGTACGGCTCACACGACAAGACTTTCCAAATCGCTTCCGCAGGTCATGTTCGCGTCGTGGACACGGCAGGCAAAACGATCTTCGAGCATAAAGTCGAGCAGGGCGACATCTGGCGTATGTGTCAGACCAAAGACGCTGCGATCCGCGACTGGGTAAAACTCGCCGTGACGCGTGCTCGGGCGACTTCAACTCCCGCGATCTTCTGGCTCGACAGTGCGCGTGCCCATGACAGTGAGCTCATCAAGAAAGTGAACGCCTACCTCAAAGACTCCGATACAAAGGGACTGGAAATCAAGACCCTCGCTCCCGTCGAAGCAATCACGTATTCGCTCGAGCGCATTCGGAAGGGGCAAGACACGATCTCCGTGACCGGCAACGTGCTGCGCGATTACCTTACGGATCTTTTCCCGATCCTCGAGCTCGGTACGAGCGCGAAGATGCTTTCGATTGTGCCGCTGCTCGATGGAGGCGGCCTTTTCGAGACCGGCGCCGGCGGCTCGGCTCCAAAGCACGTTCAGCAGTTTGTCGAGGAGAACTGTCTGCGCTGGGATTCGATGGGCGAATATCTTGCACTTGTCGTTTCTCTCGATGATCTCGGCACCAAACAGAAGAACGCGAAGGCCCTAACGCTCTCGCAGACGCTCGATCTGGCCAACGGCAAGATCTTGAGCGAGAACCGCGTGCCGGCGCGTAAGATCGGTGAACTCGACAATCGCGGCAGCCACTTTTATCTCGCGCTTTACTGGGCCGAGGCGCTGGCGGTGTGCAACGACGCAGAGATGAAAGCAAAGTTTGGGCCGCTCGCAACGAAGCTTGCGTCGGCCGAAGCGACGATCATCAAAGAGCTTTCTGCAGTTCAAGGCAAGCCCGTCGATATCGGCGGCTACTACAATCCTTCGAACGAGAAGACCGCGCAGGCGATGCGCCCGAGTGCGACCTTCAACGCGATTATCACGTAAACGACGATCGACTCAGTTCCTAGATTCGTAGGAATCTTTATACGAACTTCACAATCGAGGTCCAATTTTTTCTTGAATTGCTTGGCAATTCTTAAGGGAAGCCTCGTCGTTTCTTTTTAAGAATCGATTTTATCGATTCCATAAGAATTTAACACATTTGAGCCTCTCGACCCCGTTAATATATTAACTGTACAGGTCGATAAAATATTTTGGAGTGGGAGAATATGGGGCTGCTCAATCAGCGATCAATGCTTCATCGAATTCCGCCCGCCAGGGTGGGGAGATTGCGATTTATTTCGTCGGCCCTGCTAATGGGGATGAGCCTTCACGCTCAAGCGACAACTTACGTATTCGAGCGTGGAGATACCTTATCGAAAATCGCTTACACTTCTCTGCCAGGTAGGGTCTACGGGAGAAATGGGAACCTCTTAAGATTACTCCGACTCAACCCCCAGCTTCGCAATCCGCACCATATCGCTGTAGGAACACGCATCGAATTAGGCGAGCTTCCCACATCCGAAGCGCCCGAAACCGTTGTTCAAGAACGCGTGATCGACAAGATTCGTGTGCCCGCCTCGGTCGACCCTGTGCTCTCCGTCAGTCCACCCTCCTCGAGGGTCGATGAAAACTTGCCGGTGCTGATCTCGCGTCCGCACGTTTCGATTGGCTATCGCAATACCCAGATCACGGCCGTAGACTCTCACGCCGAAAGCGATTCCTCTTCGGCAGCCGCGACTCTAGTTTCAAAAAATAATAGCGGTGTCACCTTAGGATGGGATCATCTCTGGTCGGAATCCTTTCAGAGCTTCGTTGAGTTCGGGTTGACGAAGATTTCGTTCGAGCCTACCGCAAACGTCAACGGCAAGAACATCGATTCGAAAAGTTCTACATTGAGCGAGATGCGTGTAGGGGCGAAGAGCGATTTCTTTTCGAAGCGATTGCGCCTCGTGGGGGCTCTCGAAGAGAAAAAGAACATATTCATACGCTCTGAAAATTCCCAAAAAATTACTTTCGATAGCATTGCCATCTCTTCTTTTAAATTGGGTTTCGAATATCTGATTTTACACGGCCAGAACTACGATCTTGGCGGCCAAGTTTTGGCTTCGTATTCGATGCCGACCACCGGTAATCTCGGTTATGAGATCAAAAAAGGGAACGGGACGAATCTGAATCTCACGCTCACTCAGGCTTTAAGCCGGCATACGTTTTTAGGGGTGTCGACTTTTTTTGATCAGCAGTCCGTTTCAACTTCTATTCTACAGCAACGCGAAATTGATCTTGGCATGAACCTTTCATTCTCTTGGATCTTCGGACCATCGGAAACGGAGAAATAGATGCTCATGCGCGGATTATTTTTCTTTGTTACGATGCTTCTTGTTCAAGGCTGCAATGTCTTTGATCAGAAATCTTCGGTCGGAAAATTTTTTCGTGGCGGCATCAGTGTTTCTCCAGAAAGTTCTTCGCTCGCCCTCTCCGCGCAGCAGGTGACTACCAGCTCGAGCATCACGGTCTCCTTCACGGCCAAAGATCAAAACGGGACAGTCTATCTGACTCCGATCGAAGAAATCGAATTTTATATCGCAAGTGGGTCCAGCACCGGAAGTTTCAGCGAGATACGAAGCATAGGTAATGGAGTCTACTCGGCAGAGTTTACCGCTATTGAAGCAGGCACTCCCATCGTCATCGGCGCCCGGATTGCCGGAGAGGAAATCAAAAATCCTGCTGCGGCGCTCGAAGTGATTGCCAGTAGCGGGGTGGCGATTGCCAATGTCTTGAATTCCTATATTAACCTCGTCAACGTCGCTAGTTTTGCGTTGACGGGAACTTGCTCCGAAAATGGACGCGCGGTTTCGCTTTCCGGATCCGTAACCGCAAGCACGACCTGCACGAGCAAGCACTTTAGCTTCATCCTCGATCTTTCCTCCCTCGCTCAAGGAAGTTTCTCGCTGACCGTGAGTCACTCCGATGAGAATAACAATGTGGCCACTGCTACGAAGACCTTTATCAAGGATACTCAGGCTCCAACGGTCACTATCAATACGGCTCCGGACCTCGTGACTTCTTTGGCAAGCGCGAATTTTTCTTTTTCGGGTTCAGATCTTGGGATTGCCGTTTACGAATGCAAACTCAATTTGGCGGCCTATACCCCCTGCGTTTCGCCCTTGAATTTTTCTTCGTTAAGCGAAGGAGCTCAAACTCTTCTTCTTCGGGCGACCGACGTCGCGGGTAACACGGGACCCGCTTTAAGCTTCGTGTGGACCGTGGACCAAACAGGTCCTGTTTTGACGCTCACAACTCATCCCGCGGGAATAACGAATGTCAATTCGGCCTCGTTCACGTTCACAGCGTCGGATACTGGGGGCGGATCGGTCGCTCGCTTTGAATGTTCTCAGAACGGTGGAACCTTCGCCACCTGCTCTTCACCTGTAGCTTTAAGTGGGCTTACAGCGGGGCCTCTTAGTTTTGCCGTCCGCGCGATTGATTCTGTAGCAAATGCCGGCGCGGCAGTTTCGTTCAATTGGATACTTGATCAGAGCGCACCCACCGTCACATTGAGTTCACCCGTTGCTGCATTTACGAGTGCCACTTCGATGAGTTTAAGCTTTTCGGGAGCGGATACGGGTGGGGGGTCTGTATCAGGTTTCCAATGTCGCCTGGATGCGGGGACCTACGTGGCTTGTTCTTCGCCGGAGGTCTTCACAGGACTCGGAGCGGGCTCTCATAGTGCGGATATCCGGTCTATTGATAGCGCGGGCAATATCAGCGCTCCGATCAGTGCAACGTGGACCGTCGACCTCACAGCGCCTTCGACGACGATCTCTTCACAGCCTTCCCTCATTACTAACCAGACGACGGGCTCATTTTCCTTTGCGGCTACGGACAGTGGCGGCGCTGGCGTGAATGGATACGAATGCCGCCTCGATGCCGGAGCCTATGCGTCCTGCTCGAGTCCTAAAGTTTACGCTTCGCTTGCGGCGGGGGTTCATAATTTTAGCGTTCGATCGAGCGACACAGCGGGCAATACGGGGTCTCCGGACACCTACTCTTGGACGCTCGATCTGGTGGCTCCGACCGTGAGTTTTTCCAGTAGTCCCGCGCTCGTAAACTACTCGAGCTCCGCGGGTTTTACTTTCACCGGCGTCGATACCGGTGGAGGATCAGTAGCAGGTTACGAGTGCCAGCTTGATGCGACCGCTTATGCGGCTTGCGCGTCGCCTCAGAATTTAACGTCATTGTCGAACGCGTCGCACACGTTCCGCGTCCGCGCGACGGATACGGCCGGAAACACCGGCGTAGCTGCGGTCTACACGTGGTCGGTGGACAGCACAAGCTCCCTGGCTGCGATCACTTCGAGTCCTGCGGCCGTCACGAATCTTAATACCGCAAGTTTTGCTTTCAGTGCGTCGATGAGCGCGGGAGCCAGCGGCTTTGAGTGTCGCCTGGATTCGGGATCGTACGCGAGCTGCGTTTCACCGAAAAGTTATTCGACTCTCGCAGAAGGGGGGCATACGTTTTCGGTTCGTCCCCTTGACGGTGATTCCCATCCGGGCGCAGAAGCGAACTATTCTTGGATCGTGGATCTCTCGAATCCGAGCGTCGTGATCGCCACCTCTCCTTCAAATCCTTCTAACTCGTCTTCAACTTCTTTCACTTTCACTTCGGCTGATACGGGCGGGGCTTCGATCGCCGGCTACGAGTGCAAGCTCGACGCAGCCGCTTACTCCGCATGTGCGACACCTCTGAATTTGTCTTCGCTCGCTCAAGGCTCCCACACCTTGCTTGTAAAATCCGTCGATACGGCGGGCAATAAATCGAGCGCCGCTACCTATTCCTGGACGCTTGATCTCACGGCGCCAACGGCGACTTTCAGTTCGACTCCTTTGACGATCAATAATTCTTCTTCGGCCAATTTTATCTTTAGCGGTCTGGACACAGGTGGAGCGGCGCTATCGGGATTCGAATGCTCGATGGATAGCGCCACGCTTGCGAGCTGCACGTCCCCTATAAATTTAACGTCGCTAGCAGCGGGTGACCACAATTTTCGTGTGCGCGCTCTCGATACAGCCGGCAATAGCGGATCGCTGGTGACATTCGCATGGACGATCGACCAATCCGCTCCGACGGTGACGCTCACTTCGGTTCCTACGAGTCTCAATGGCAGCGCTTCTGCCAGCGTGTCCTTCACGGGCGCAGATACGGGTGGCGGAGCAATCGCGTCCTACCAGTGCGCGATCGATAGCGGGGCTTACTCGGCGTGTACGAGTCCTAAGACATTTACAGGTCTCACGGAAGCTTCGCACACGGCGTCGGTAAAAGCCTTGGACACCGCGGGTAACGTGAGTAGCGTCGCTTCCACGAGTTGGACAGTCGATCTGAGCGGCCCAACGGTAGCCATCGATTCTGGTCCTTCGGGTTTAACAAATTCCGCCTCGGCCTCGTTTGCGTTTAGCGGTGTTGACACGGGGGGAGGAGCGATCGCGAGCTACTCTTGCAAAGTAGACGCCGCAGCTTACGCGTCCTGCGCCTCTCCGACGACCTTTAGCGCGCTCACCGATGGCAGTCATACTCTCAGCGTGAAGGCGACCGATACCGTTGGAAATACCGGCCCGGTCACGACGAGGAGCTGGACAAGCGACACCCTTCTTCCTGTGCTGGCGATCAGCAATTTGAGCAGTTCTTTAAAGGGTGGGGCTTCCACGACCCTCAACTGGACTCTGACCGAAGCCAACGTTTCCAGCGCGCAAACGTTTACCCTGCAGTATTCGCTCGACGACGGTGCGAGCTGGAGCCCGGTCGGCACCAAGGCGGCGTTGAACGGTCCCCTGAGTGTGCAGGCTTTCAGTCAAGCATGGACGCTTCCCGCTTCGACCAATGGTTTCGCTAAGGTTCGTGTGAGCTACACCGACCTTGCGGGAAACATTGCAACGCCTGCTGTTTCGGCGGCCTTCGCCATCGATTCGACGGCACCCGCCGTCTCCAGTTTCACGCTCGGATCCGGTTCTGCGACAACCGCGCTGCCTACGGTAACACTTGCTATCGCGGCGGCGGACGTTGTGGCGGGCGGGGTTTCGTCAACGATTACGGATATGCAGTTTAGCGAAACCAATGCCGTGGATACGAATGCCTGGATTGCTTATTCTGCATCCTCAAGCTTCACGCTCTCGCAAACCAGCGGAGATAAAACGGTTTATGCATGGGTTCGCGATGCGGTTGGGAATGTCAGCGCTTCTCGGTCGGCCACGATCAAATTGGATTTTGGCAGTCCTCCGAGTTTATCGATTTCTTCGCCGAGTGCGGGCTCCACTTATGCGGTCGGCGATGCGATTTCGATTGCCTGGAATTGTTCGAGCGCCAATGGTCTTGATGCCTATCCGGTTCCTTTTATTCGCTATACGATCGACGACGGCGATCAATTTTTCGACATCGCAAGCGATCTCACCAACAATATTACAGCTTCGACGGGCTCGTATTCGTGGACGCTTCCTGCGACTGCGCCCACCAGCCCGACTCCGACTTCGATGACGGGCAAGCCTTTCAAAATCCTACTTTCTTGTAAATCTTTGGCGGGCGTAGTGAAGACGGCCTATTCGCAGCCGGTCAATTCCGGAGGGTGGTCTATTTATATGGGAGACCCCTGGTATGGACTCACGAACGTTAGCGCCAGTATCGCCGACGTGAGTGGCAGCGGTTTCTTGAGTCGCTCGTCGGTGACCGCAGACAAATACGGAAACGTTTTTTACGTCAAAAACAGCGGCGTAATGAAAATCGACAAGCTTACGGGTTTCGTAACGACCTTCGCCGGCGATCCGAGTGGATCCGCCACTTCTGCCGGCTGCACGGTTGTCGAGGGATCATCGCCGACCGCGAGTGGAACGAATTATATGAATCAGCCCGCCTTGCTCGGCGTTGACGCCGCTGGCGATGGCGTACTCATCATGTCGACCGCTTGCCAAAGGATATTCTCGATCAATTCTCAAACGAATGCCGTAACTAAACTGGGTAGTTTCACGACGAGTACAATCTCCCGTTACTTCTTAGCGAAGAACGGTCAATTCATTTATTACAATGGATCGAATTGGAAAATGTATATCGTTGATTTGAATTCGGCAAACAACGCGCCGGTACAGATCCATGGAACGGGAGCATGCGCGGCTAGCGTCACGCCCGGAGCCGCGGCCTTGACGGCACCGATGAAGGGTGCGGATACGGGCGCATGCACGACCGAAGGTATCACGCTCGTCGCCAATAGTGATGCGTCTCGCATCTGGATTAACATGCGGGGTCCTAGCAACATTGGCACGCAGAATGGCTATCGTCTTGATTACGATGCGGCCTCGCAGACATATGTCATCGGCACAAATGACAACGGGTGGATTAAGCCCTTCTTTTACTGCTGGGCGGTGCGCTACAGCACCACCGCGTACTGCGTGGACCGCGACGGCGGTGCGAACGTCACTCCGTTCGACACCACGACGGCCAACGGAAGCTGGGGAAGCACTTTCACTCTCGCGGGTAGCGCGACTTATCTTGCGCTCGGCAGCTCCAATTCTCGTCTATTAATCCACAATGCTTATGGTTCTATTTCTGAGAAGGACACCGTCGCAAACACAGCCGTTATCGACATCGCCGGCCAGGAACTCACGACAATGGGCAACGGTTCGGATCCGAATCAGGTCGGACTCTATAAACCCACGCGCATGACCTACTCGGAAACCGCTAAGACCCTCTGGCTCTCGACGAACGGGAACTTCAACTCCTATCTGCGCAAATCCGACTTCTCGTCTTATCCTACGGTAACAACGTCCACGAATGTCATCAACCGTCCCGGCAGTGACTTTATCAGCCCCGGGTGGATGATCATCAACGTGGTGAACACCATTGCGGCATGGCCGGTTAGCGGCACCTTTTTCGGAGCCACAAAAGAACTTCTGAGTACCAAAGGGACTTCCACGCTGGTCGGGTTCACTTCGACGAACCCCGCACAAACCTATCCGCCCATTTCGGGACAAGCCGCGTCCTCGGCCGGGGAATTTTTCACGACCGGGCAGGGCGTCGTATCTCTTGGCCGACCCATTTTCCATTCCAATGGCTTGTATTATTTCGCGGCCAAAAAAGCCACCGGATCGGACGTCTTTATCTTCTCGTCGAACTCGACAGTGCTTAACCGCGTGGCCGGCAAGACGGGCGTAGGCGCTCATCTCGTGGGCGACGACAACACGGCGGCTCTCGGCGCGGCTCTCACCGATGTGAAGCATATGCAGGAAATTCGCAGCGGGACCTATGCCGGCGACATCTTGATTGTGGACGGTACCGCGACCGAAGGCCTCTGGCTGCGTCGCATCGGCATGAGTGATTCGCCCGCTCCTAAAATTCACGATGTCGTCAGCTTAAGCGCTTTAGGACTGACGGCTTCGACGTCGTTTAATGATTTTTACTATGACGTGAGTTCTGAGACGGGCGGAATGGGTACGGGCAAGATGTACTGGATCACTTCGAGCAACGTGGTTCAGAAGATGATTCCCGCGTCCGACCTCTTGAGCGCCACGATCTCGACGTATGTGTTCACGGGCCAGAGCTTCACGGGCACGGCGCGCCTGGCTTTGACCCCTGCCGGACTCTTGGTCTTGCAACCCAATAAGAACCGTATCCTTCGCGTGACTCCATAGCGGAGTGTCGTCTTTTGAATCGGCAGGTGTCGAATCTTCAGTCACAGTTCGACGAAAAGTGCTCTTTAAATCCCCATTTTATCGCATTGCCCTTCCTCTATTCGCCGTGGCCGCTGTTTTGCAACCATGTAAGAAGTAGCGGGGGAAATTGGGAATGATGAATAAAAAATTAATGACATTGTCTTTTGTCGTGATTGCAATGACGGGTTTTGGGTCGCAACGTGTTCACGCGGCGTCTGACAAGGCCAGTCTGGGCTCCTTAGATTGCAAAGCCGAAAAAAACAATAAAAACCAGTGGCGCATCCGGGGAGGCTTGAAAGTTATTTCCCCTAGGTTTGAGCTCACAAATGACTTTGAAAAATTAAATCTCGAAAAAGGTTCTACGAAAGCAAATGGACGGATCGCGTCCGCCTATCGCTTCACATCGAAAGCTAAGGCCATGCGCACTTGCGACCGGGTCAGCAAAGCGTTGGCCGGTTCACAAATCAAATTTCAATACATCGAAGATCAAGCTAATTACTATGTCGATGGCGGCGATACCTACGTCAGAGAATTCACCTACCTGTTTAAAATGGACGTCCCCGGAGCCACTGTGAAATCTGGGATAGTTAAAACCGTCTACCGCGATAAAATCGCCGTTCGAAACTACCTGACCTGCGAATCGTATCGCAATTCCGACAACTCATGGACGCCTGAGCGTTGCTATTCGGATATTGCGAAGGAAATTGTTAGCTACGGCGACGACATCGCACTCGATTAAATCGAGCGAACCGGGTTGAGGAATGGCGTATTTTCGGCGACGATCATGCCATGCCAAAAAAAATTACCCCCTGTTTGCTCTACACAAAAGATGCCGCAAAAGCTGCGCGCTACTACACCTCGATTTTTAAGGACTCAAAAATCCGCAGCAGCGGCTCGATGGCGACGAGTTTCCGTATCGGCGGCATGG
>JBDSDI010000179.1:0-5954 GCA_039920645.1 Bdellovibrionota bacterium
ACCGCCGTGGTGGCGTTGTTGTCGAGATAGATGGGCAGCTTAAGGGTCATTGGTGGTGTTCTCCGTGAGTCGTTCTTTGTTCAAGGTGCCGGCCGAGGCTGACGACGCCGCTCGGTCCGGTGGTGCAAGTCGCGCACTGAGTGAGGTCGTGACCGCGACTGCAGGTGAAGCATTCGCGCAATTCCTCGAGAGTGCTGTCGATCGCGGCGACCGACTTTATCAACTCTCTTTGTTTCTGAATCAAGCGCTCGCGATGTTCTTGCAAAGACTGATGGATACTGCGGGCCATTTCCTGGCCGCTGTAGGTAATGTTGCCCTGAGGATCGAGCATCGGATTCAGGGCCGCGACGATCTCTTTAAGGGCGAAACCTGAGTCCTGGAGCATTTTGACGAGGTTCAAGCGTGAAAGGTGAGTATCGTCGTAATAACGGTAGCGGTTAGAGCCTCGGCTTTTGGGCACGATGAGACCTAACTCTTCGTAATAACGGACTGTTCTGTTAGAGACATTCGCTTGTTTGGCGAGTTGTCCAATGCTCATACTCATGGACCCATTCTATACCCTAACCCTAACGTTAAGGTCAATGTTTTCGTAAATTCAGAAACTTGGACGTATATTTGACATAAAATACGTGAAATTATTGAGTAATTTTGCTGAAATAGACACTAAGCCTATGCATCTTCTTCGAGATCCGATTCACCACACGATTCCCGTTTCATGGGACGAGCGCCAGGTGATCGATCACCCTCTATTCCAGCGACTTCGAAGAATCAAACAGACCGCGTTTTTGCATCTTGTTTTCCCGGGCGCGACGCATGACCGTTTCAGTCACAGCATCGGCGTGATGCACATGTCTTCGAAAGCGTTTGAGCCCATCGTCGAAGATTTTCGCAGCACCTTCGGTCCGAAATCGATCACGCCAGATCAAGTCGATTATTTCAAACGGCTCGTTCGTCTCACGGCACTTCTGCACGACGTGGGGCACGGCCCTTTTTCGCACAGCCTCGAGGGTGTGACCTCGGCCGGCAAGCCGATTCATCCTCTCAGAAAAGATCTACTCGAGCACAGCGCGCTTCCCAATCACTGGGTCAAAGAGCGCGGCATTAAAGACCGCGAGAAGTGGTTGAATGAGCGTACGTACCACGAGGACTTTACGCTCGCTATCATCGCGAAGATGGCCAACAGTGACGGATACCTCGGAGGTCTTCCCGCTCAGGATATCGCCGCGCTACTTGCAGACTGGATCGAGCCGACCGAAGAATTTAAAGGCATGTGCAAGGTCGGTCCCTCCGGACGGTGGAGCGCGCAGCCCGTTCTGAAAGCGCTTGTCTCGGGAGAGATCGACGCCGACCGCATGGACTATTTGCATCGTGACTCCCATTACACGGGAGTTCCTTATGGTCAGTACGACCGCGAGATGCTTCTCGACAATGTCGTCTGGCGTCCGCATCCCGAGAAGCCCTCGCAACTTTGCGTCTGCGTGCGTCGCAAAGCGCTTCACGCTTTCGAAGATTTCCTCATCTCGCGCTTCCACATGTTCCTGCAGGTCTATTCGCATAAGACCGTCGTCGGTTTCGACATCGTGCTGGAGAACGCGCTCGCGGAATCGCAGGATTTCCAAATCAATCCCGACCTCGAGGACTACGTGACCTGGTCCGACGAATGGTTGCTCGGAAGAATTCTCGAGGATCGTTCTTCAAAATGGGCGACTTTTATCCGCGACCGTATCCCCCTCAAGCACCTCTACACCGCTCGCCAGGACGAGCGGAAAGCGTTTCAGAAAGTTATGACGCCCTTCGAGCGTTCGCTAGGTACGACGGCGTGGTATCCCTCGCTCAAGAACAAATCCGTAAACGAAGCTCGTGGTCAGGGCGAAGTACCGAAGCTCTGGTGGCGCGACTGTGTTTCGTTCCTCACCAAAGATGCGCGCGGAACTTATCCCATTTATCTCGAGGACCGCCGCAAGATCGTGCCGATGGAAACTCATTCACTGCTGCTCAAAAGCGACTACGTTCGCAAATCCGAGTTTACGCATCTTTACTGCCTGAGGGGCGAAGAGCAGAAAGCCATCCCGTGGCTCGAAAACACCGGACTTCCGATCAAGGGCGGCGCTAAAGACAAAGATCAATTCTGGATCGACGACTAAGTCGCCGATTTCCGTAAACGCCGCACTGCGGCGCCGTCTTAAGTTTTCCTCCGTCAACACCGAAAAAACATCGTGAGCAAAACTCCGCGCCCTCGTGCGTCCACCGCTGCCCGCCTTACGGCGTTGCAACGCATTTCCGTTCAGCTCATCGGTCTCAAAAATCCTCACGTCCTTCTGCAGTCGATCGTGCGGTCGTCGATGGATCTGCTCGACTGCGATGCGGGTTCGCTGTTCCTCTCGAACGATTCCGATCATCTGTCGTTTGAAATCGCGCTAAACGATTCGATCGAATTTGAATTCCAACGCGTGAAAATTCCGCTGAGCCGCCCCGGAGTCGCCACCCGCGTTTTCGCGAGCGGCGAGAGCCTGCGTATTCGCGACGTCTACCGCATACCGTCGTCGCTCAAGGGTGTCGTTTTCGATCCGACCGTCGATGCGAAGATCGGTTACCGCACGCGCTCCGTGCTCGCGGTCCCCCTCAAAAACTCGCGCGGCGAAGTGCTCGGCGTGCTTCAGCTTCTCAATAAAAAATCGCGCGCATCGCAGCGTTGGCCTTCGCAGTCGGCGACCTTGCTCGCGAAGATGCCGCAGTTCGATCAGGCCGACGTCAAACTGCTCGAAAGTTTTGCGGCCGTCGCTGCGGCCAGTCTTGAAAACCAAGGTCTTTACCGTGAGATCGAGGCGCTCTTCGAGAGCTTCGTCAAAGCTTCGGTCGTGGCGATCGACTCTCGAGATCCGGGCACGCGCGGTCATTCCGTGCGCGTCGCGCGCCTTACCGTCGAGCTCGCACGGGCGTGTTCCGAAAGCAACGACGAGGATCTCAAAGACATTCGCTACTCGGACGACGAGCTCAAGGAGCTGCTCTGGGCGGGTTACGTTCACGACTTCGGCAAGATCGGCGTGCGAGAAAGTACGCTTCAAAAGGACCAGAAGCTCACCCACGTTCAGCGTCTGCAGATCGAGGGGCGCATTCACGACGGTCTCCTTGCCGCGGAGAGAAAGGGCGAGGCCGGAAGTGCTGCGCGCGTTTCCCTCGAGAAAGCCTGGGAAGATATTCTCATGCTCAGTCGGCCCACGGTCCTCGAGGCCTCGGCGGGCATTCGCTTGGAGCAACTCGCTCATTTACGCTTCGAGGACTCGCGCGGCGAACTCCGTCCGCTTCTCGAGGCGAGCGACGTCGAATCGCTCGGCATCGTCAAAGGCTGTCTCACGCCCGAGGAACGCGCCGAGATCGAATCGCACGTGACGCAGTCCTACGAGTTTCTTCGCCGGATCCCCTGGGGAACGAAGTTCCGCCAGATCCCCGAGATCGCTTATTGCCATCACGAATTGCTCGACGGCAGCGGATACCCGCGTAAACTCAAAGGTGACGAGATCCCGCTGCGGGCTCGGATGATGACCATCTGCGATATCTTCGATGCGCTTTCCGCTAGCGACCGCGTCTACAAGGCCGCTGTACCGCTCGAAAAAACGCTCTGGATCCTGAACTCCATGGTCGAGCGTGGTCAGCTCGACGCCCGCTTCTATCGCGTTTTCGTCAGCGAAAAAATTTGGGAACGCCTGCGCGACGCGACCGATGCCGAAGCGCTGATGGCCCTTTCCAAAGCGGCTTAACGCTCGCACCTCTCGCCCTAAATTTGCAGCGTCAACGGCTTGGCAGAGTTCCGGCCCGCAGACTATATTGGCCCCCATATGACACCGGATCCATCTCGCGAGTGGTACGTTTACTTCAAAGAACAAGAAATGGGGCCCCTGACCGAAACCGATCTGCTGAGCAAGGTCGAAGTCGGCGAACTGGATAACAGCGCTTTCGTCTTCACGGAAGGCATGGCCGACTGGACCGCTCTCGAAGAAATCGATTTCCTTACGCAGATTTCCCAGTCGCAGTCCCAAGGCGTGGTCGAGACCCGGAGTGCCGATTCGGAACCGAACCGTACTCAGGAAGCTTCGCGCGAAGGCCTTTACGTCGAGAAAGTCGGAGTCGACACGCTGGCTCCCCCGCCCGAAGCACTCTCGCCCCTCGAGGAGAAGCTCGATTCCGAAAAGAAAAGCCGACAGGACAAACGCCGTCCGACCATGCTTCGTTGGATTTTGGTCGGATTCGTCTTTCTTCTCGCCTTCGGTCTTTTGCTCGATTACGCAAAAATGATTCCCCAGCTGAAGTCGACATCCGACGTCGCTGCAAAAAACGAAACTCCTTCCGCTCAAACCGCGCCTTCGAAGACGAAAAAGCCTGCAGACCTCGACGTGATCTGGGCTGAGCTCAGTTCGCTGCGACTTTCTCAGGATCGCCAGGGAGCTCCGTTCCGTCTTTCGACGGTGCTTCTGTCGCCGGATCGTCCGATCCTCACGGGCGCCGTTTCCGCATTGATCAACACGGACCGTATTCAGGTCGTCGTCTATCCCGACCTTACGCGCAGTCTCATGGAGACGCCGCGCGTGTGGTGGTTCGACGTAGCTTTAGTCGACGGCTACTTCGCTGTCGGTCCTCTGAATATCGAAGGTCGGCCGCTTCCCGTAGGCACCTACAAATTCATGGCGCAGGCTCTCGGCAAATACATCGGGACAGTTTCCTTCACCGTGGGCAGCTTCCCCTCGGGCCCCGACCTCGAAGTTCAGATGAAGGGCCTTCAGAACCAACGCGCGATGATTTCGGGCCAAGAGCTGAAAGTTCTCGAAGGACTCTTTCGCGATTTCGACGCTCTCTACGAAAGCCTGCGTACCGACGTTGTTCGCTATGCAATCCGCGGAGCTCCTCGCCGCGCCGCTTGGACCAAAGCGATGAAGCCTTGGACGGAATCTTTTTCCAGGACCTTCGCCCAGCTTTCGGATCAGTCCGCGATCACCTTCTATCCCGAACTTCGCAATCGTATGGAGTCGCTGGCCAAGGAACTCGTGAAGGTCGAAGGTCTCATGGAATTCTACAGCCTGAACGGACGTGCCGGTTTCGAAAAACGTGCGGGACGTCGTTACACCGAAATTTGGAATTCTCTTCAGAAAGATCGCGATTTCCTGAAGTCCGAATTCCTCGCCCAAGCAAGCCAGGTGCAAACCGAAGCTTCGCTCGACGAAGATCAGCTCAAGGCCCGCTTGCTGGAGAAAAGATGAGTTCAAAAAAACCTGTCGCTGAGGACATTGACTGTCTCGTCGTCGGCGGAGGTCCCGCGGGTATCTATGCCCTTAAGTTTCTGAGCGACGCTCAGGCTGGCGCGACCGAGATCGGTCTCGTGGAATCGGGCAGCTCGTTGGGCGGTCGCGCCAAAAGCGCGCTTCATTTAATCGATTCGGATCTCTCGAGTCCTTTTCCGATTCTCACCGGAACACTGCTCGGACCTCCCGTGGTTCGTTGGGAACGCAACTGGGTCCCAATGGATAAAGTGAACTGGAGCGACAAAGATTGGATCGGCAGACTTCCCCAGTGGGACTTACTTGCACCCGGGTTGAAAATGCTTCTCATGGAAGTCTCGATCCCCGAGCTCGGCGAAAACGCTTTCATGAAAGTTCAGAGCCCGGTCAGTCGACTCAGCGAACTTGAAGACGGACGCTGGGAAGTGGTTACGCCCGACGTGACCTATACCTCCAAGCGCGTGATCTGGGCCGCGGGAATGAAGCCTTTTCAGAACGCTTTCGGCAAACAAGAAGCGCAGGCTCATCTCGTCGCGAATCCGAACTACAGCAGCGTCGCAGCGGATTTCCGCGGTGGCGTGGCTCTCGATATCGAAGTTCCGCGCAATGTTGTCTGGGAAGAAGGCTTCAACTCCGAAGGCATCTTTGGCTTGCCTGTGCGTTTCGAAGGCAAACTGCATCTCA
>JBDSDI010000180.1:0-26633 GCA_039920645.1 Bdellovibrionota bacterium
TCCGTCGACAACATTCCCGGTGCGCCTGGGGTAGGGCCCAAGACCGCTATGCAACTGATGCAGTACTACACGTCGCTCGAGGCGATTCTCGCCGCGGCCGTAGAGCGCCATCAGAGCGGAGAGAATGACATCGTCGGCTTCAGTTTCGCGTTCGACGGGATCCGCGGTTATTACGTTCCGCTGCGCCACCAAGGTACGGAAGAAAATCTCGATCCTGGCGCCGCCGTAAAACTTCTCGACCACTGGCTTCACGAGACGGCGCCATTCTGCCGCATCGTCTTTCACAATGCGAAATTCGATCTTCATGTTCTCGCGGAAGACGGACTCAAACTTTCCGCCGAGCGGATCGATGACACTATGATCGCGAGCTTCGTTCTCAATCCCGGCGAACGGCACGGCATGGATGTGCTCTCCGCCAAGCATCTCGGCTATTCGTGCCTGAGCTTCGAGGACGCCGTGGGCGAACTCGAGAATTTCAGTTGCGTCGACGTGGAACGCGCGACTCGTTACGCCGCCGAAGACGCGGTCGTCACGATGGCGCTCTGGGAAAAGCTCTCGGTCGATCTCGCCAAAGAAGAACGTCTCGAGAAAATCTACGCCGAACTCGATGCACCTCTCGCGTCGCTTCTCTTCGAAATCGAAGATACGGGCTGCTGCCTCGATTTAAAAACCCTCGAGAAGCTCTCCGACCAATTCCACCGCGAAGTCTCCGCCATGGAAGCAAATGCATTGAAGGTCCTCAAAGACGAAGGCATCGAAGTCGCCGCCGACTTCAACCTTGGCTCCACGAAACAACTCGCCAAGGTTCTCTTCGAAGATCTCAAGCTGCCGATCATCAAGAAGGGCAAGACCGGTCCCTCGACCGACGCATCGGTTCTCGAAGAACTTTCGCATCACGCATTCCCGAAAGCGCTTCTCGATATCCGCGAAGTCCATAAGCTTCTCTCCACCTATATCGATGCATTCCCGAAACTCGTGAGCCCCAAAGACGGACGTCTCCATACGGACTTTTCGCAGACCGTCGCCATCACGGGACGCCTGTCGTCGTCGAACCCAAATCTTCAAAATATTCCGATCCGCACCGAACGCGGCCGTCGCATCCGCGAAGCTTTCTGTGCCCCCAAGGGCAAACGCATGATGGGCATCGACTACTCCCAGATCGAACTCCGTATCCTCGCTCACATCTCGGAAGATCCCGAACTCATCCGTGCTTTCCGCGAAGATGCCGACATTCACCGCCGCACGGCCGCGCTCGTGATGGGTGTTCCCGAAAACGCGGTCACTTCCGACGATCGTAGCGCCGCGAAGGCGATCAACTTCGGTATCATCTACGGGCAGACACCGTTTGGACTCGCGAAAAGCCTCGGCATCGAGCGCAACAAGGCGAAGAAGTTTATCGACGACTACTTCAAGACCTATCCCGGCATTCGCAGTTACATGGACAAGACCCTCGAGGAAGCGCAACGCCTGGAGAAGGTCACAACGCTTGCTGGCCGCGTGCGCTACTTGCCCGACATCAAGTCCAAAAACGTAATGATGCGCAACTTCGCCGAACGCACCGCGATCAATTCACCCATCCAAGGAACGGCCGCCGACCTCATCAAAAAGGCGATGCTCGACATCCGTCGCGAAGTTCTTCCGCAGTTCCCCACGGTCACGATGGTCCTGCAGATCCATGACGAACTTCTCTTTGAAATTCCCGACGACGTGGATGCCCCTGCTTTCGAACAAGCCGTCAAAGTGCGAATGGAAAACCCAGATATTCTTAAGGATTTCATAGGTGAAGCCTTCCGCGTTCCCATGAAAGCAGATGCTGCGATCGGCCCGCATTGGGGCGCCCTCTAGAGCCCCGCCTTTGCTCTTGACCCCCAGCGGGAGCCTCTTTAAGCTGCGGCGCAACATAAGGCCATTTAAAAAGGGGAATTCATGCTCAAATTTTTCACGAAAATCCAAAGCGCTAGCATCCTTGCGACCCTCGCTCTATCTTTCCAGGCTCACGCTCAGTCCCAGATCACTCCTTCCGACGTGAACGAACTCATTATGGGCGGACTTCTCGCTCCCAGAGCCTATACCGGTTTCAAAGGCAAGATTCAGCCTCTTCCGTCGGACTGGCTCTGCAACGATCGACGCAAGTTCTGGAGCATAAACTGGCAATCCGAAATCAAAGACGTGGAAGTCAAATTCGACGCCGCGAATCCCGACTTCACGAGCGTTCACCTCCAGCTCGACGGATCTGCGCTTAAGGCTCAGTACTACTCGCAGGGGGGCCTGGGCTGTCTGTGGAGTGGCGCAGAAGGCGAATTGAAGATTGGACGCATCGACGTCGACTTCAGCCTCAAGGCGATCAAGGATAAAGATTTCCCCGAGATCAGCCTGGACGGTCTTCGCATCCAGAACTTTGCGCTCCAGAACGTTAAGGTTCTTTACGCTTCCGTCTTCGATGCAGGCTTCAAGCAATCGTCCCAGGGCTTCGGCACCTGGGTTGAGGACAACCTCAACGGTCTCATCGCGGGTTTCCTCAAGACAGGCCTCAAAAAGCGGCTGAACGAAGTCATCAACAAAGAAGTCGACCGTCGCCTCAAAGAACGTCAAGATTCGTCCAAGGCCAACGCCATCGTCTTTATTCGTTAATCAAAACGGCTCTGACTCTTGCCCGAGAGCGCGTCTTCGTGAATGATCGGAGACGCGCTTTCTCGCGTCTGTGCCCTGGTGGTGGAATTGGTAGACACCCAGGACTTAAAATCCTGTGCTGCGAAAGCGGCGTGCCGGTTCGACTCCGGCTCGGGGCACCATTTTTTTTACCTCACGATGGATCGAGAGATTTGAGACTGCGCAGGGCGACCGCATTGTCTGGATCGATTTCCAGCACGGCTTCGTAGTAGCGACGAGCATCGGGCTTGAGGCCCAGTTTCCGGTGGATATGCCCGAGGTTTAAAAGGGTGCGAATCTTTCGCGGATCGGATGTCGCGAGACCTTCGTTCGCAGAACGGTACCAACGGATCACACGCGCGTAGAGCGAAGCGTCGTGGTACTCGGCGACCGGCCACAAGGTGTTGGCTGCCTCGATAAAATATTCCACGCTCTGACTATTGAAAGTTTCACCTCGGTCCAGAAGAGCCACCGCCTCGGCGAGTTTATTTTGCCCGTCGGGCATGCGGGCCGGATCTTCTTTCCAGCTCACCCATTTTGACCACAAGAGCCACGAGACGTTGCCGTAAGTCTCGACCTCAGAGGGGTCGAGTTCTAAAACACGGTAACCGAGACGAACAACGGCGTTGAAGCTGCCGGGCTGAGGATCGAGGTCTTGATTGCTAAAATAGAAATCCATACAGCCCAGCAGAACCCCTTTATCACGAACGCGCTCCACGTTGCGAAGCACCTGAGCGCAAGTCGTGGCATCGTCCGCGCGAGCGCCGAGGCTTGTGGTCGCTAGACACAGCGCGAGCAGTGTCGCTCGAAAGATGCGGAGTTTTTGAGGCAAAGATTTCATGAGTCGAGACTACAGTTCGGCGCAGTGCGTACGCAACCGGGGTCGTACGAAATTCAGGGCGTCGCCTGGCGTTAGTGAGTCCCTGGAGTGGGAGGAGCTTCTTTGATGACGAGATCCTGAACGACGCTCGAGAAATCCCGCTCGCTCACCAGTCCGTGAAGCCAGGTTTGGAAATGAGCATCATCCTCGTTTGTTCCCGTGAGCGGAGGATTCAAGGCAACATTCCCGATGCAAAATTTACCGTCGGAACTCTTTGAAAGGTGGCTAAGAATGTTTCTTTCTTCGGGGTTCGAAGACTTAAAATTTTTTGCCTCATAAAATCTTGTCGTCATTTTGCTCTTGAGTTCGGATCGAAGTCGGAGCGCGCGCACGTCCACTTCCCAATTTCTAGAAAAATTATTGTTTAACAAAGGCGCTGTATTGTAGGGGTAGCTAATACTCGGAAATGAATCGTAGCGGGAATATTCGATTTCGCTGACAGTTTTTGACAATATACTTTGAAAGTCATTCTTAGAAAGCAAATATACGGTTCTTCGCCGAAGCTCCTCAGCAAGAAATTTTTCATCACAATGTGTCGTGTCCCTTAAACATTCTTCTTCAATACGTGTTTTTTCATTGGCTTGAATAGAGCGGACCCTTTCAGGTTTAAAACATTCCCATTTAAGAAGTTTGTCCAAGTCGTGGTCTTATAACGGAGCAAGAGGGACATCCGAGGAAAATCCGATTTCCGCCCCGGCCGCAATGTCGGCAACCACGAGACAAGGATTTTCATACCCGTAAGTGCATGTTACCGACGGATCAGTTGCCAGATAGAACCCCCCGGAACGCTTATCTGAAGGCGCCTTTCTTTTCGCGAGCTGCCCGTCGACGTAAGCGGGGCCTACTTTCTTAAAGTCGCCCGATTTTTTGTAACCCGGCACGGAGTGGCACGCGACCCAGTGAAAAGTCGTAATGGATTCCTTGAGAACTTGATACTTGATTTGAGGCGTAAGATTCTCGCGAACCCATTGCTCACATTGGGCTTCGGAGGCGACCGCGCGTGAGCTGATCACTAAAGTCACCACGAGAAATGAAGCTCTTCGAAAGTATGCCGCTTTCAATGTTTTGCTCCGGAGTTTTCACTCATCACAACGTCGCGTACAACGTCTGAGAAATCTTTTTGACTCACGACATTATCGAGCCAAGCGCTAAATTTGGAAGAACGGTCTTTTTCGCTCGGGCGTGGAACAAGGTTCGCATCCAAACATTTTCCGGCATCCGACAATTCCATGTGCATAACAATATTGCGGGCCTCGTCAGTCTGAGGATTCCTCAGGTCACTGGCCTCGTAAGCGCGGATTTTGAGTCGCGGCAAAATATCGCTACGAAGTCGAAGTGCTCGGCTTTTTAAATCCGATCGGTTTGGAATAGACGCTGCAGAATAATCGTAGCTGAGACTCGGTTGTTCGGCGTAAATTCGGTCGATAAAGTAATCAGCATCTACACCCTGTAGGGGCTTTAAAGGAGATTGGGCAGGCGCAAAGGGCCCGCTGTCCTTATCATTGGCATCGTTTAAGCAGTCCCATCGTTTGAGATCTGCATGATGAGTTTTAATTTCATTTTTTAAATTGATGAGCGGACTGTACAAAAGTGGAGTGCTCTTTGGGACGTCGATCACAATGAGGCAGGCCAAAGAAGAACTCAAACTGGATGCCACCGGGGCATCCGAGAGAGACGCATAAATAGCTTGTTCTGGCGCGGCCATATTAAAGACACCATACTTACAGGTGGAGGACGGATCGGTGGCGAGGTACAAGCCCCCGGACCTATTGTCTACGGTCAGTCGAGTGTTCTCTAATTGCTTTTGGACGTAGCCGGTCGCGAGTTTCGCCAGGTCACCGTTCTCTTTGTAACCCGAAACTTTTTTGCATGGGACCCAGTGATACACCGTAATATCGCGGGTGAGAACTTCTTGGCGTGGCGCGATTTTGTTTCGCAGCCAAGCTTCGCATTCCGCTTCGCTTGCTTGGCAAACCGTATATGAGAAAATGAAAAGGCCGACGACGGATATCTGTAAACCCGAAGCTAATCTCATCGATGGTCTCCTGGCTTTTCGACGATAACGGCGTCTTGAACGACTTCAGAAAAATCTTTCTCGCTGACGACTTGGCTCAGCCATTCGTTAAAGTCTGGGCCAAGGTTTTGGGAATTCTTCGGGGCCGGAACGGAGAATTTACGAAGGCACTCGATTCCCAGGCCGGTGTTAGAAAGATGGGTCAAAATATTTTTCAGTTCTGGCGTCGAAGGATGGAGTAAATCTTGTTTTTCATAGAACCGCGTTTGGATTTTCATCTCGATATCGTTTCGAAGTCGCAGAGCTCGCATGTCCTCGCGTGACGCGCGATCGTTGACGGTAGGATTATCGTAAGGATAACTTAGGCTCGACGAAGTGTCGTATTCAGACTGAATAAGATCTTCGATAGATTTGCCTTCGATGGGGCGAAAAACGCCAGCGCCTAGACTTTGTTCTGAAGGCAACCCTTGGTCTCTAATGAGCTGCTGGAGGCTCGGCTCAAAGCACTCCCATTTCAGAAGCTTATCGATATCTGCTTCCGGAAGAATCGTAATCTCCTCTCTAGAAAAATCGATCGGAGTTTTTTTAGAGATTTCTGTAACGATCAGACAGGGATCACTTTTGCCGTATTCACATGACGCCGACGGATCAGTAGCCACATAGAATCCTCCCGCACGTCTATCCCCAAAGCCCTTTCTTTTGGCGAGCTGTGACTTCAAATAGGCCGGACCCACGTTTTTAAATTTCCCTTTTGCGAAACCTGGAATATTTCCGCACTGCGCCCAGTGGTAAGTCAGAATATTACGTTTGAGAACTTGAGGCCGAGCTTTGATGAGATTTTCAAAAATCCATTGCTTGCACTCCGCTTCGGATGCCCGACCCATCGAGTGCGAAAAGAGAAAAGCGAGTGCTAGGCTCAATTTAAGAACACGGAGAGATCTCAAGGACCACCTCCACTCAAGTCGTCAACCATTCCACAACGGCTCGACTGAAGGCCTTCAAAATTTTCAGATTCGTAACGTGTCAGACAGGTCGAAAGCGTCTCGAGGCTTTTTTCTGTCGCCGTTTGTATTTCATGAGTGTAGTCGCCCATCGGCGTTGAAACGTCGGTGTTCATGTTAACGCCAATCAAGGCGGGAAGTCCGGTTTTCTCCGCCAGCACATCCATAAACCAGCGGGACACGCGTCCATTACCTTTGTTGAAAGGGTGCAGGGCCACCATGCGGCGCTGGGCGTCGAGGATATATCCGAAACTATCGATATCTGCGGAATTTTCACAGCTTTGAAAAGTCTTTGCCTCGGCCAAGATGACCGAGATCCGCGAAGGGACATCTTTGACCGAAGGATACTTGAACATCCCGCACGCACGTTCGGTATCGTTTTTAGGGAGCGCTGCACGGGGCCAGCATGCGAACCAGTACCACCGCTTTGCCATTTTGTCGGGAGACACCTGCGTAGCGTCGATACCTTTTCTAACTACGAGTCGTGCAATCGTTTTCGTGGGATCATCGGTAGCGAGGGGCTCCGAATTTTTGTATACTTCCGCACACTCGGGTCGACTGAGGTCGGCCTTGATGAGTGCAGGTAGATCTTCTTGGCAAATGAGGGGTTCAAAGTGAAGACCGAGGGATTCTAAGGATCCAATCTCGCTAAGGTTTAAAGCATCCCGCTTCAGAATATTGCGCCCGTAGTTGTCATGATTTTTTAAAACTCCGACTTCAGGGCTCCCGTAGACTCCCATTTGTGCATCTTGATTCCAGTCGAGAAGGTGGGGTAGTGCGACGGAGTCGTTCGACTGAGCGAGGGTCTTCACCGGTCCCTGCGCGGTGCGAAGCCAGTTCTCCCACACGGTCGGGCGAGGCGAGTAGACCTCTTTGGGATTCACTACGGGGTGCGTTTGGAGATAGGCCTCCCAGTCTGGCGGATTAATGAAGCGTCGGGCTACGACGTCGTTGACGCGAGCGGGATCAATCTTCCGACCCAGGCGTTTCGACGCTTCCGCGTATTTCGCCTGGATATCTTTCCACCGATTTCGAAGCTTCGCGAGTTTTGATTTTGTTTGATCGTTCGCAGGAAAGTCCTTGGCGAGGGTGGCACAGTCTCGCGCTTCGGTGGACGAGGAAGAGGCCGTTAAACCTGAACTCACTCCAGATGAGTTACGAGGGGGAAGGTGCGACTGCGCATAAAGTGCGCTGCTCCCCAAGAGGGCTGTGATCAATGACAAAGCAACGCCCTTCATAGAATCTCAATTATACCTGGCGGCAGAAATTGAGGCGCGCACAAATGCCGAGTTTACGCAATCTTAACGTTCACGCACCAAAGTCCGATCCCATCGTACTTCGCTTGAGCAATTGAACAAAAAAAACGCGATCCCTCCGCAAAGGAAGGATCGCGTTTTTACTTTTGGCCTAGAAGGCGCCTTAACTTTATTTCTTTTTCTTAGCGGGAGCCGCTTCGGAAGCAGGAGCGTTCTTGGCTTGCAGCTCTTTGCACTCTTCGACACTCTTCACTTTGACCCAGCCTTGACCTTTGCAAGAGTTCTGACCCTTGCAGGAAGACTTATCGGTCTTGCACGCGCCTTGGCCTTTGCAAGCGCTAGCGTTGTGGCAGGTTCCGTCGCGGCCGTCGCAGCCGTTGGGGCCGGAGCAAGCCGACTTTTCTTTTTGGGTTTTGTCCGCAGCTTTTTCAGCAGCGTGAGCCGAGGTGGTCGCGAAGAGCATGCCACCGGTAGCAAGAGCGATCAGAGCCAATGTGTTTTGTTTTTTCATGTAAGTATCCCCTTTTTAATCTTCGCCATTTTCTGACGAAGAACTTTTACCAATTTTTTTTATGAGGCCGATCTGAGACCATAAGCCGAGTTGGGCGAGCGACGCGCAGGCCTCTTCAGAATCTTCGATTTTCACGCACACTTCGGCGAGCGTTTGGGCTTGGGAAATTTCATCCCAAAGAATTTTTTCGCCCGCGCTAAAACGCAAAAACTTAATCCCTCCGCCGTTTCCGCGACGAACGAGAATCCACGGTTTTTCGGCATTCGTACCCGATGCCTTTACGGCCAATTCTTCGAGCGTATCCCGCTCGAGCCAAAGATCCTCGATCAAATCTTCGCAGCGCACAAAACGCACGCTAGCGTCGGTCGCGAACGTTGATGCGGAGAGCGCATCGGCCGTCATCGAGCCGAGCTGAGCGGAAGCCACTTCGTCGATCCACTTTTCAAATACGACTTCGTTACTGGCCCATTCCAGAGCTGCCATCGACTCAAGCCCCACGATCTCATTCCATCGAGAGATGGATGAAATATACGCAGCGAAATATTTACCAACCCAAGCGGCGTTGGGACTAGAAGGGGGATGTGCTTGGTGATAGTCGACCACGAGCTCGTGGAAAAGATCACTACCCATAAGTTTCTTGGAAACTTCGAAATCATTCGAAAGGATTTCTTTGAGCCGCAAAAAATAGGCATCCGCATAAACGCTCACGCGCTCCAAGGGAGATGCCGTCGTTCCGTCACTGACGCTCGAAAGATCGATCTGATTATTTTGGTGGAGCCATCGCGGACCGCGAGGATCCGTGAAGATCTTCGCCAGGTCTTCCTGAAGCTGCCGAAGCGCGGCCGGGCTTGAGGGTGCGGAGTGCGATATTTCGGGCATGAGTGACCTCTTCTTCGAGTCTTTCGAAAGATGGAATGTTTCCATCCCATTCGACGAGCGTGCTAATGGGACCCAGATGTTTGATAGCAAAAGCATAGAGATCCCAAACGCCTTCGCAGACGGGAGCATCATGCGTGTCGATCAGCAGCGCTTCGGCGGAGCTATGTCCCGCGAGGTGGATCTGTGTGATGGCCTGCATCGGCAAGCCGCGGATATAAACCTCGGCGTCGAAACCGTGGTTGTGGGCACTCACAAAAACGTTGTTCACGTCGAGCAGGAGACCGCAGCCCGTCTTGGAATAGATTTCGGAGAGAAATTCCCATTCGCTCATTTCAGACTGCGAGAAACTCAGATAGCTCGAAACGTTTTCGATCGTGAGTTGGCGCCCAAGAAAATCTTGAACCTTCTTAATTCGGGATGCGACATGATTCACGGTCTCGCGCGTGTAAGGAAGCGGCAGGAGATCGTGCAGGTTATGTCCGTGAACTCCGGTCCAGCAGAGGTGATCCGAAATCCAAGCGGGATCGACCTGCGCATAGAGTTCTTTGAGCGAAGAGAGGTATGTCATATTGAGCGGATCGGTACCGCCGATCGAAAGCGAAACGCCGTGCATGACGACGGGAAAATCCTTGCGCACGCGAAGCAGGAGCTCGAGCGGACGGCCCTCGGGAGAATCCTTGAAACCCAGGAAATTTTCGGAGATGGCTTCGAACCACTCGACCGACCGCACGCGTCCTTCGAGAATATCGCAATAGTGAGGAGGGCGAAGGCCCGCTCCGAAGCCAAGAAACGACATGCGGACATTCTAGGAGTAGAAATGTGGGAAGGAACGAGCGTCAAAAAGAAATCAAGATTCCGAACGCGTCCAGTCAATCGGCTCTTGTCTGCGGTGCTTCAGCCAGTCGTTAGATTTTGAAAAAGGCTTGGACCCGAAAAAGCCCCGGTGCGAAGAGAGTGGCGACGGATGTGGAGACTCCAAAATTAAATGTTCTTTATTCACGATCAAAGCCTTTTTCTTCTGCGCAGCGGCCCCCCACAAGATAAAGACCAGGGGGGTTTTGCGTGCTCCGAGCTCGGAGATGACCTTATCTGTGAAAGTTTCCCACCCTTTGTCGCGATGAGAGAACGCCTCTCCCGC
This sequence comes from Bdellovibrionota bacterium, assembly GCA_039920645.1. Classification (GTDB taxonomy): domain Bacteria; phylum Bdellovibrionota; class UBA2428; order UBA2428; family UBA2428; genus CAMCVE01. The sequence goes on from JBDSDI010000180.1 coordinate 10,329, forward strand.
GCGTACGGTGAGAACGGTGTTCAGAAGAAGAACACCCTGCGCAACCCAACCGCTTAGCTCACTTTTTGAAACATCGACCTCGACTTTAAGATCGCTCGCGATCTCTTTGAAAATATTTACGAGACTCGGCGGCTTTGGCTTTAACGACGACGGCACTGCGAAGCTCAAACCGATGGCTTGTCCCGCCCCGTGATAAGGATCCTGTCCGAGAATAACGACTCGCACGTCGTCGAAATCTAATTTTTGGAGCGCACGAAGAATTTGGGACGAATCGGGATAAACCTTCGCGTTCGCGCGTCGTTCCGAGTTCAGAAAATTTACGAGTCGCTTGAAATAATCTTTATCTTTCTCGGGTGCCAAACGCGCCCTCCAGCCCGGAGGGAGGTTGTCGGGAAACTGGGCTTCTCGGGACGTTTCAATGCTCGTCGTCATAGGCCGACCTTGCCATGCTTCAAAAGCGTCATCAACATTTCCGGAAATGGCCTCGACGTTCCTTAAAAATCGGGGCATTTTGGGTGATATGAGCGCAACAAAAATTCTCTCAAAAATCCTTTACGTAACTCTGCTCGGAGCGGCACCTGCTGCCTTCTGCCAGGCTCAGCCTTCCGAAGGAATGGGTAAGGGCCTCTTCCACTTCGAAGGTGCCAATTCCTGTGTCTTCTGCCACGGTATCGGAGGCGAGAACGGCAATGTCAAAGAAGCGGCCAAACTCGACCATCCCAAGACGTGGAAAGTTTATGCCGCTCTCGGTGGGGACGCCGCTTTCAAAAAAGACTCCGCCGCTTTCCTCGCTAAAATGAAAACCGCTTCGATCGACCTCATCACGCTCGGAGCGATCCGTCACAATGCGACTTACAAAGCGGACGGTTACAACAAAGCTGCGATCAAGCCTTACAATGCCCAGATGATGGGCATCACGGGATCCGCAAGCGTTGCTTGGATGAACAAGTACAAAGAAAAGGGTGTCACCCCCGCCATTGCCGCTGAGTCCGCTTGGGCTTACGTCCAGACCCTCGATAAAGACGGCGTCTTTAAAAAGTAAAGCGCCTTAAGTCTCTATGGATTTTCCTAGCTCGCGCCGACAAACGATCGTTTCGTACCTGAAGTCGCTCCGCGACGGCATCATACGTGACTTCGAAAGTCTGGAAGAGTCCGACGCGCGTTTTGAACGCAAGTCATGGGACTACCAAAAAGGCGCCGGCGGCGGAGAAATATCGGTCCTTCGCGGTATGACTTTTGAGAAAGCCGCAGTCAACTGGTCGGGCGTTGAAGGGACAAAGTTTCCAGGATCCGATAGCGACGGCCCTTTCTTCGCGACGGGCGTAAGTCTCATCACTCACATGCGAAATCCAAAGGCTCCTACGGTCCATTTCAATATTCGTTACCTCGAAACGCCTGAAAAATTCTGGTGGGGCGGTGGTTTCGATCTCACTCCGATGGGTTTTCCCTATGACGACGATGCGAAACATTTCCATTCCGTCGCCGAAAAAACATTGAAACCTTTCGGCGACACTCTCTACACGGAATACAAAAAGAACGCTGCCGAATATTTTTACATTCCTCACCGCAAAAGCGAACGCGGAGTCGGCGGTATCTTCTTCGATCACGTGAACACCGGCGACGAGAAGCGCGACTTTGCGATGTGGCAGTCGGTCGGCAACAATTTCCTGGAAGCAATCATGCCGATCTACCGCAAACGGCTTCACGAAACCTCGACCGAAAGCGATCGTCGACTTCAGATCGAAAAACGCGGTCACTACGTCGAATTCAATCTCATCTACGATCGCGGGACCCGCTTCGGATTCCTTTCGGGTGGTAACCCCGAAGCCATCCTCTGCTCGCTTCCCCCGCTGGCGTCTTGGTAACGGCTAGGCTAGGCTGCGTTGCATGAAAGCAACGCACGGGTCGAGGGTCTGGCTTCATTACACGCTGAGTACGGACGACGTCATTGTCGATTCCACCGAAGGTCGTCCCCCGCTCGAGATCGTTCTGGGGAAGGGAACGATTCATCCCGCGCTCGAAGCTCAACTCCTTGGGCTCGAAGCCGGAGAGCATATCGAGCGCGTTCTCGACGCCAACGTAGGCTTCGGTGAATACGACCCGAAACTCAAGATTCAAATCGCCCGAAAGAAACTCCCCGAGCGTTTTCAAGATCTCAGTCAGGGCATGCAGTTCGAAACGCTAGACCCCGACAAGAAGCTGAAGCTTTTTCGAGTCATCGAAGCGACGCCCGCTTTCATTGTCATCGACGGCAATCACCCGCTCGCGGGTCAGACCTTACATCTTTCCGCTCAGATCGAGCGTCTTGAGAATTCTGCCCAAAGCTCTTTGTAAGTGCGGCCTGAAGGGTTCTCGGCAATTCGCTTCCATGCGTGAATATCGAAAGTCTTTTTGGTAAATTCTCGCAGCTCCCATTGAGTCACGGCAAAGGGCGGCCCCCCGGGGTGCTCAAGTAAAAAGAAAATTCCCAACCAGAGTCCTCCGGGCTTCAGGACGCGACCCACTTCACGCACATACTCTTCGCGCTTCAAGGGATCGATGGCACAGAAAAAGGTATGCTCGAAAATGAGATCCCAGGATGCGTCCGACTGAGTTTTCAGAAATTCAAAGACGTCGTGGTTCTCGAAGACAAGATTCTTAAGATCGCCATAGCGGGCGCGCGCTGCCTCCAGCGCTTCGGGTGCGATATCGAGCGCGGTGATTTGCGATGCAGGAATAGACGTCGCAAGGAAAGCGGCTTCGTGCCCGCGACCTGATCCCGGCACGAGAACGCGCGCGCCTTTGAAACGCTGCCATTCTTGCGTCGCAAGAACAGGGTGAGCGGCGCCCAGCTCCCACCCGTCCTGGCCCGAGGCATAAACCTCGCTCCAGAATGTCTTCTCTGAAACCTTTACGGCTTTGGGATCGCGAAAGCGCGCGAAGTTCGGAAGTTCTCTTCGATCCGCAATAAGATTAAGAAGAGTCGCCTGAGCCTTACGTGATAGTACTGCCGGGATAGCCATGCTTCCGACGACCGCATGAAAACGATTCCACTCGTCGATCTCGAAATCTTCGAGCTTCACCGTTTCTTTGAGTCCGCCCAGAAACTCGAGTTCCACAATTCCCTCGGGCGTACACTGCACCGACTGCGCGACCAAAACTGCGTCGAAAGCGTTGATCCACGCCCAGTTTTTTCCTTCGAGACACGTGATGAGCTTGGAACGGAGGAGCTCGGGTTGCGAGCGTTGAAGATGCGAGAAGATATCCACGAGCACTTCTTCGTCGTGAATACGCAGCCCGCTAAAAATAGGGTAGCCCTCTTCATCGATTTCCAGAGCGTGGGCAATCTCCTTGAGGGCAGGGATGGGGGGCATTTCAGTACGTCGCTTTGTCGAGGCGGTAGTGCGCTTGCTCGACGATCGTCTTCACGTCTTCTCCGCAATAGCGAAGAACATCGTGACCGCAGGGAACGGCCTCGATCGGACGGGCGGTCAGACCAGCGACTCGATCGTCCAGCTCGTCCGGGGGAACGAGCTCGTCTTTTGCGCCCGTTACAATCAGCAGATTTTCGTAGTGACGACTGAGGATACGAGCATCAAGATCGAGAATTTTTGTCTTACGAAGGATAGCCTGAGATTTGCGAATGCGCGCGAGCATCTCCTTACGAATGAAATCCGGAAACTCGCGGTCTTTGGTCTGCACGCGATTGAGAAAAACTTGGACCTCGACGGGAGTATCAATCGATAGAAGATCGCCGATAAGCGCTTTGAGAGGTTGCGACTTCAGAAGGGGGGGCGTCAGCCAGACTTGCTGTGCCTTGGGATAACGTTCGGCGAGAAGGGCGGCCGGCACGACGCCCATAGACTGACCTATAATACGTGAGATCGGTGCACGGCCCAAACCGTGAACGGCCTGATCGATAACGTCCACGATGGTATCCCAATCGTCTGCCGAGTCGCAGTTCGTCTGTCCATGAAGCGGAAGATCGACCGCGATGAACGACGAGTAGAGCGGATGGTCTTTGTACTTCTCGATCCACTTCCACCACATGAAGCGACTGTCGCCGAATCCATGCAACAGCAAGGTGAATTGATCGACGTCGGGATTTACGTGCGCCGTGAGTGCGACGATGCAGCTCTTACCGGACGCGAGTTTCACGGGAATACGGTAGTTACGATAACCGTACCAGCGCATCGTCCAGGTTTGTAGTCCGTTATACAGATCGATGACGTCCATCGCTTGAGCGGGGACGAGAACCGCGAGGATAAAGACGAAACCTAAGAGCGTTTTCAGAAGGCGTTTCACGCACCTAAAAGAGTATCGGTGACCTTATCAACAAGCAAATCCTTGTAGCGTTTGAAGAAAATATCGTTGCTTTCCGGCATCTCGAGATGCTTCGAAGTGTGCCAGCGCGAGTGAACGTAGCCATGCACCGTGCCTAGAAGAGCCCACACTCGGCAATGAGCGTCCTGACGCGTAAGGTTTCCGCCACCAATGTGTTCGACGATCTCGGCAAGACGACCGTAGAAGGGCGCCCAAATGACCGATGTCATCTTCCTCGCGATATCTCCGCTGTCGACAGTCGACCACGTCATCAGGCGGAACAAGGTGTCGTCTGTCTCGCTAGTTTCGAGAAAGACGCGAATCATCTGCTTGAAATTTTCGTTATTGAAACTGGAGACATCGACCGCAAAAAGGGACTCGAATCCAGAGCCGGCCTTTTTGAGTTGTTTAGCAAAGACCGCGTCGCGAAGCCCGTCCTTGTTTCCGAAATAATAGCTGATGAGAGCCGTATTCGCGGAGCTTGCTTCACTCACTTCTTTAAGGGTCGTTGCTTTGAAGCCTTTCTGTGAGAAAAGCCTTTCCGCCGCTACTAAAATATCTTCTGCCGTTTTCTGGCCTGCTTTTGAGAGTTTCTTCCGAGATGTGGGATCTACAGGCAATTGGTTTTGTGAACCTGCCATGTCATAAACACTTACTGTTCAGTTCGCGAACTGGCAAGCTTTTCGAGTCTCAAAATTCCTTGAGGGCCTCGATGATCAACGACGCTTCCGGTGAAGATCTTGTTTTCAACGCGACCTTGGATCGCAAGGTAACCTTCGCCGGGTGAAGCGCCTTGTGTCTTGTCATCGACGATCATCAGCATTTCACCCGATTCTTCGTAATAACGAACCGACTTAATGAAGTAGCGCAAGCGAACGTCGTTGACATCGAGACGACGATAGGTGGCTTGAAGCACTGGGACGAATTTTTCTTCTCCGTCCTCGTTGCGTCCGTTCGATTGACGGGTGACAAAAAGTTCGAGACGCACAGGACGATCGGGCTCGTTGTTGGGATTCTGAGTCAGAACGCCTTCGAAGACTCCGGCCTGGGCTTCGTAGATTTCCTGCAGGCGTTGATTGCTTTCATATTCCTGAGCGGTGCTCGACTTGGGCAAAGCGCCAAGACAACCCGTGAGACAAGCGAGACTGGCGATGCAGGCGAGACCGAAGATTTTACGAGAAAACATCGTTTGTAAACTCCTTGAATTTAATTGACTGTCTAACGAGCTCGACTCTATGTATCAAGGGTCTTTTACAGAGGACCGAACAGTGACTTACAAATTCATGTCTAAGCTTCTGGTTTCCCTTCCTTGCGCAGCGATCTTTTTTTCGGGCGCCACTCTCTTTGCAGCAGATACCAAAATCGATCTGCGCCAAAGAGCTTCCGAAGAACTCCAGTCTTCGACCGTGAAGAACCCATCAAAAAATAAGGCCTCCGAGAAAATAGCTGCAGCGCCTCTTTCGACTGATGCAGCCCCTACGGCGACCAAGGCATCCGCGGCTCCCGCGCAACCTTACATGCAGACGGTGCTCCCCGAAGATCTTCGCGACGAACATCGCGCTCAGTGGACGCTGGAAGTCGGCGTCGAGAATCAAAAACCGCGCGGCCAAATCGAAATGACGACGCTCTCGCCTCTGGATCTCGAAACCTTCGACACGAAGCCCGCTTTGGGCGTCACTCTTGGATGGTGGCTCGGCGATGCCCTTCGCCCCGTCCTCGGCTCGCGTGTGCGTACCGGGATCGCGGCACAGTTGGGCTGGAGTCAGCATCGTTATTCGCTCAATCTCCCCGGCCGTCTCACGCCGACCGAAGCCCATCTCGAAGTTTTGCGCCCGCAACTCGCAGCGCTGGTCGAATACCTCGTCGCTGTACCGGCTGGATGGAACACCGAATTCTGGCTCGGCGCTGAAGGCGCTCAGGGCCGTCTTATGCAGTCCCAAACCAGCGCGGACAGCGACCTGCTCAACGTCAGCCTCAATAAAAATTATTTCGAATTTGGAACGCAGCTGCGCTCCGTAATTTCTAAAAACTTTCTCGTAAATGTTCAATATCGCCAGCGCGTCTACGCCGGCCAAGAAGGAAAGTCGCATCATGCCATCATCGCGTTTGGAATGGCACTTTAACTCTTTCGCACTCGCAGGTCTCTGCTGGAGTCTTCCCGTTCTCTCAGCTCAACTGTCGCCCCAGATTATCTTCGAAAATTTCTCCAGGCGCAGCATCCGTCTTCAGAATATCCAGCTCCAGGCCCGCGCAGGCGAAGCGCAGCTAGGTGCTACCGAAGGCCTTTACGACCCAGAACTCGCAGTGCGATTAGGCAACGAAGTCAGTCGCGCGGAATCCGTGAGCGGTCTGGGTAATCTCGAAGACCGCAACCTCACGGCCGCCACCTCGATCAAAAAGCGTTTCTCAACCGGTTCACAACTCGAGATTCAATATGCGTATCTTCGTCAGCAAAGCACCTTAAATCCTTTCACGTCGACCATCCGCTCGCCTACGCTCTATGAGAACGGCTTCACGCTGCTGGCACGCCAAAGCCTCCTGTACAACGGATTTGGCGCCGCCGACCGCCGTCGGATTGATTCCGCTAAGAAAAACGATCAGGCCCTCAAACTCGCTTCCGTCGAAAACAGCGAAGAGTTGTTGCTTCAGAATCTGCGTCAGTTCTGGACGACCTATCGTTCTAAAGAAGCTCTTAACCTCGCCCTCGAGGCCCGCCGTATCTACGACGGCCTTCTCAAAGACGTACGCGAAAAACGCCGTCTTGGACTTGTGGACGCCGCGGATCTTTCGAGAACGAATGCGAACTTCGAAGCTCAGGAACAGAAGGTTAAACGGGCGTCATCTGCTTACCTCGACAACCTTGCGCGCCTTTACGATCTCATGGACGAAAAATTGCCTCCCGAGACCGAAGAAATTGTGTTCGCGATCCCCGCAGATATTCCTGAACCGCCGACCGATGCGCTGGCAACTACCGAGGAACTCCGTCGCACGAAGATCGCTCGAGCCCAGGTTGATGCCGTCGAAGCTGATCGTGCCGCTTATAAAATGGAAAATCTTCCCGTGCTCGATCTCGTCGGTGAGGCCGCCTGGAACGGCGTTGACCGTATGGCAAACCGCTCTTTCTCCGATGCGCTTTCGACCACCCATCCCCGCTACTACGTAGGCGTGGAATTCGGCTTCCGCTTCGGCAATAACGCCAACAGCTCCAAGTTGGGCGACTTGATGAACCGCTACGAACTCGCAAAAAACTCGTTGGAACTTTCCCGTCGCGACCTCGATATCTCGGGTTCTTCCGCTCTCCGCGGACTCTCGGGCGCCTACCGTATCGCTTTAAGTGCGCAGTCGGCTCGCGAAAGCTTCCGTCAGCTCCTTCAACAGGAGCAACGAAGCTACCGCGTTGGCCGCATCGACCTCAGCCAATTGATTTTGGACTACACTCAGCTCTTCGACTCGGAACTCATGGCGCTCGATGCTTTCTCGAACTACCATCAGCTTCTGCACGAATGGGCTGCACTGAACGACAAGCTCTTCAAAGAGCCGACTCTTTAATTAATTCTTAAAGAGTCGGCCTCGCGCAGAGACCCTGAGTCAGCGGGCCTCTGATTTCTGAACGAATGGCATGGACTACGGAAGCCCTGTTCTCGCCGGGTCCGTAAGAGAACTCGACGATGAAGACGGGGGACGCTTTGCGAAGAGCTTCGGCGCTCAGAGCGTTGATGGCGTTCAAGGGGTAAGCGATTTCGGACTTCAGCTCGAAACCCTCTGAATAGATCTGAAGTTTCCTGAGATCGTCGCGAGCGACAAGCCAGCCCACGTTCTGAACTTCTGTATTGTCCTCAAGTTTCTTCACGGTGACGAAGCGACGAGCCAGCGTCGGCTTCGCGAGTTTCAACTGCGGAGCTCCCGTCTCAGCCGAATAGCTTCCGGAATGGAGCGAATAACGGTTCAAGGTGAAGCTCGCCGAGTTCTGGGTCCAAGCCCAGAAAGCATCGCTTTCGGTATCGGCCACGTAGCGCGCCGAAGATCCGACAGCCTTGGTTTCAATGTTGCCACGGAGATTCTCGACGACGGTCAGTGACCAGCGGCTGCCAGTATTGCGCTGGAAGATGACCGCGTCGTCGAAAGCAGCCACGGGGAAGGAATCGCCCAGACCAAGGCCCAGACCCTTCACGCGATCATAGGCAGACTCTCCCTCTTTTTTTGAAAACAGTTCGAATGTCGAACCTGACTTCGCAGGCAGGACCCAGTCGGATCCTTGAGTACGCATGACATGCGAGATGCGAACCCAAGCAGGCAGCGTACGAGCGCGGCTTTGCAGCTCGAGACGGCTCTCGGGCAATACGGTCCAAATTGTAGCTTGGCTCGAGGTTGGGCGGATGCTGCCCAGGAATAGATGAGTGCGCGTCTCTTCGAGACCGCCTTGAGGGCCAACCTTAAGTTCACCCTCAAAAAGGATATCGAAAGGTTTTTGGGAAGCAATTACGGGGCGACGAAGGTTGCCGGGGACATTCGCCTTTTCACCAATCTTAAAAAAGGCGAAACGAGCAGCGGCGCGCTCGGTCGCTCCCGCCGTAGTCCAAAGGAGATTCGCCGAACGCTGGGAGTCCCCACGGGGATTTTCACACACGAGCAGGGTCTGGTTCATGAGCTCGGAAGGCCATAGGGTAGGGTCTCCGTTAGAGGCCTCGCCGAGATCATCGCCGGGCCGGGTGTTAGCGTCGTTCGCGTGGGAACGGTCGTCGGGACGAAGGGTGTAAGAAGGTGCTTTGCCCTGACAGGCAGCAAGCGTGAGGGCGAGGAAAAAAAGGGCGGGCAGACGTGAATTTTGAGTCATATTCTGAACTCCTTAAACTGGGATTGACTTAGTGCGCCATAAAGCTTTAATCAAGGACTTAAATGAGAAGTCTAAAGCAAATAGCATTTCTAGTTTTCTCCCTGCTCGCAACCACTCACGTGCACGCCGCCGCTTCGAAACCGCCTGCGACGATGCAGCCTCCTTCTTCAACTGAAGACACTTCTCATCCCTTCAATCTGAACCCCGACACGCTCAAGACTCAGCTTCTCGATCGTAACTTCTCTTTGGTCTACGGAGCAAATCGCGTTCACCAATCGCGTATCGAACTTGACCGCGCACGCAGCGCGCTTCTGCCATCGCTCAAGCTCGGTTTCAACTTCCTCGCTTACGGCGGCTTCGGCGCCGTGTTCTCGTCCGCGGACTTCCTGTTGAACTTCCTCATTCCTACGCTGTGGTTTCAGAACTTCCGCCAGGTTGCACTTTTGCACGCCGAAGAAGACGCGTACCTGACCCTGAAGCTCAACCAGTACAACTCGGGCCTCAACCTGTACTTCGGACTTCAGTCCGATCTGCATCTGCGCGACTTCCTCAACGACGAAGTGAACAGCTCACGCGAACTTGAGTACCTCGCCCAACAAGCTCTTCAAAACGGTTACGGAACCGAGGTCGACGTCGCCCAAGCCGTTTCGCAAACCGCGACGCTCGAGTACCAACTTCTTCAAACCGAATCGACGCTCGCCGATCAATTCGGACAAGCCAAGAAAATGCTCGTAATTCCTCAAGGCCGAGAACTCCGAATCGATGACGTTAAGCTTCCCGAGTCACGTCTCGAGAACCTCGACTTCAAACGCGCTTACGAAACCGTCTACGAAAAAGCTCCTGAGCGCAGCCAAATGGATCAGCTGATCAAGGCTGCCGAACGTGCGAAGTGGGCTTCCGTCTTTGCCTTCATCCAAGGTTTCACCGCAAGCGCGGCGACCGCCTCGAATCCGATTACAGGACGCGTGACAGGTGTCGACTCCTCGTTCAATAAACTCACGGGACGTGGATCTTTCGACCTCGGCTTCGCACAGATACCCGAGATTCGCCTCACGAACTCGCAACAGCAGGAAATGCTTATCCGCCGCGAAGAACTTCGCTTCGAAATCGAACGCATCGTCGCTACGGCGCTACAGCAAATCAAGCTCGCTCAACGCGCGCTTGAGAACGCGCAAATTTCCGAAGATCGCGAATCCTACGTCTACAATTCCCAGAAAAACCTTTACCTTGAAGGTCGCTTGAATTTCTCCGAGCTGGTTCTTACGAAGAACCGTCTTCAGAACGCTACGCTTAACCGCGTTAACGCCGAGACCTCGGTGCAGGTGATTCGCGCCGCGCTTCTTCGCATGAACCTCGAAGATCGCTACGCACGCATCGATACCTGTCACGTCGCCGAGCTCAAGGAACGCGATATGAAGCACCTGAAAGATAAGGGTTACTCGGTCGAGCAGATTTGCGCGATGCTGAAGAACAACTAAACTCGATACTCCTTAACTGGTCCCGAGGGCGATTTGCCAAAGGGACTCGATGGTCCTAGGCTTGTCTTCGGACTTGATCCTATGAGACAGGTACCTCTAGAGAAGCCTTTTTTTGCCTTAGTGGGGCAAGGGCGAGTGGGGCGAGCTTTTGCAGCCTACCTCGATGCCCGACAGCTCCCTTACCGCGTGATCACGCGAGACTCTCTTATTTCCGAAATCACTGCATCCGACGTCCGTTTCACGGCCGTTCTGCTGGCTATTTCCGATGGTTCTTTGAATACGGTCGCGACCTTGCTGTCCGACTGCTGCGTTCCGCTGGTTTATTTTTCGGGCTCGGCTCAGGTTCCCAATGCACTGGCTTTCCATCCCCTTTATTCCTTCACCAATCGCTCCATCTCGCTCGAGGACTTCGAGAAAATTCCCTTCATTTGCGATCCCGGGAACGGAAATAAATTCACCGAGATCTTTGCCGGGTTCTCTAATCCCGTTTTCGAAATGGACCGGGCGCGAGACGCTCGCTACCACGCGCTGTGCGTGATGCTCGGCAACCTGCCGCTGCTGATACAGGATCGCGCGGCTCGCACCCTCGAAAGAGACTTCGGCCTCCCACGCGAAGCGTGTCTTCCGTTTCTGGATTCTCTTCTCAAAAACTTCTCCGTCGCAACGTCACAGACATCATTGGTCGCCGGTCCCGTCGCCCGCAAAGACGCCGCGACCACGGCGTTGCATCTTTCAGCCCTCGAAGGCGACTCTTTTCTCGGCGCTCTTTACCGTCTTCTCGTCGAGGACGCTTGGCCCGAATATCCCTTGGTGAGGAATCTATGAAAAATATCCACGAGTACAAGAACTGGAAACGCGAAGGCCGCAAGATCGTCATGCTGACCTGCTATGACACTCTCACCGGACGCATCGTTGATCAAAGCGACGTAGACATGGCACTCGTCGGCGACAGTGTCGCGATGGTGCTTCACGGATTCGACTCGACTATCCATGCGACATCAGAAATGATGGAACTCCACACTGCGGCCGTCGCACGCGGCGTAAAAACCAAACTCATCGTAGCGGATTTACCCTTCCTGAGTTTCCGCAAAGGCGTCAATGAAGCTCTCGAGGTTTCGGCGCGACTCCTCAAAGCAGGAGCCCATGCCGTAAAACTTGAAGGCGTAAGTGGCCACGAGGACGTGGTGAAGGCGCTCGTAGAATCCGGTATTCCGGTCATGGGACACCTCGGACTTACTCCGCAGTCCGCACTCCAACTCGGAGGACACAAGGTTCAGGGTCGCGTCCTAGAAGAAGCGCGTAAAATCGAAGAAGACGCCAAACTTCTCGAAAATCTCGGATGTTTCGCGCTCGTCCTCGAATGTGTTCCGAGCGACCTCGGCCGCCGCATTACGCGAGAAATTTCCATTCCCACAATCGGCATCGGCGCCGGAATCGACGTCGACGGACAAGTCCTCGTCATGCACGACATGTTGGGACTTCAGACGGCATTCAAGCCGAAGTTCCTGCGCCACTACTTCGACGGTGAAGCGAAACTGCTTTCAGCATTCAACGCTTTTTCCGGCGATGTCAAATCGGCTCGCTTCCCTTCACCCGAGGAATCGTATGGCGGCTAAGATTCGAATCGTCGAGTCGATCGCCGAGCTACGTGCCGCGATCGACAGCAAAGGAAGTCCAAGCGTCGGCTTCGTGCCCACGATGGGAGCGTTGCACGTCGGACACGCTTCGCTCGTAGAACGCGCGCGCGCTGAAAACGGTACCGTCATCGTTTCGGTCTTCGTGAATCCTACGCAGTTCAACGATCCCCAAGATCTCGAGAGATACCCGCGCACACGCGAAGCCGATATTATTCTACTTGAGAAGAGTGGGGCAGACATCGTTTGGTTTCCACGCTACGACGAAATCTACGCGGATAAGTATCGCTATCAAATTCACGAAAACGAATTGAGCCTTGTCCTCTGCGGCAAGAGCCGTCCCGGACATTTCACGGGAATGCTGACGGTTGTGCTGAAACTTCTCCAGATCGTCCGTGCGACTAAAACCTATTTCGGCGAGAAGGATTACCAACAGCTCGAGCTCGTGCGCGGACTTGCCACGACTTTCTTTGTTGCGACCGAGATCGTCGGCTGCGCGATAAGCCGCGACGACCAAGGACTCGCGCTCAGTTCGCGCAACGCGCGACTCGGACCTGCCGGACTTGAGACCGCTCGCGCTTTCGCTAAGGAACTCGCCGTCACCTCGCGCAGCCTCGAAGACTTGCGGATCTCACTAGCGAAACTGCCGCTCGAGATCGATTACCTCGAAGATCGTTCCGGCCGCCGTTACGCGGCCATCTTCGTCGAAGGCGTACGCCTTATCGACAATTGTGAGCTTAAGAAGGAGAACCACTCATGATCCTCACTCTCGACGTCGGCAACAGCCAAATTTACGGCGGCCTTTTCGTTAACGACGAACTGAAACTTCAGTTCCGAAAAAGCAGCAAAAACTCCAGCAGCTCAGACGAGATCGGATTGTTTCTGGTCCAGGTTCTGCGGGAAAACGGAGTGGATCCGCTCGCAGTGCAACAGATCGCGCTTTGCTCGGTCGTACCCGACCTTATTCACAGCGTCGGAAGCGCGTGCCTGAAATATTTCAAACGCGCGCCTTTCCTGCTGAGAGCGGGAGTAAAAACGGGTTTGAAAATCCGCTACCGTAATCCCCTCGAGGTTGGCGCGGACCGCATCGCCAACGCGATCGGAGCGACGCATCTCTATCCGAAAAGAAACCTCATCATCATCGATTTCGGAACGGCTACCACTTTCTGCGCCGTCAATGCGGACCGCGAGTATCTCGGAGGAATTATCCTCCCGGGACTGCGTCTCGCGATGGAGGCTCTCGAAACCCAAACGGCCCAGCTCCCCAAAGTTGAAATCCGCGCGGTCAACGAAACCATAGGGCGTTCGACCATCGAAAGCATTCAGTCGGGCCTCTATTGGGGAACGGTTTGCCAAGTCCAAGGACTGATTGAGCGCATCAAAAAAGAAGGCTTCGCTGGCGAAAACGTCATGGTCATCGGTACGGGCGGATTCTCGCGCCTCTTCGACAAGGAAAAAGTTTTCGAGCGCCATATGCCCGAGCTCGTCCACCTCGGACTCAAAGAAGCCCAAATCATGAATCTCGGTCGGAAGGAGAAACTCGATGTTTCAGAGAACCTTGCTTAAATCCAAAATCCACCGTGCAACCGTCACGGACGCCAATCTCAACTACGAAGGATCGATCTCGATCGACCCGAAACTGATCGAAGCCGCGGACCTCGTCGAGTTCGAGAAGGTCGAGATCTACAACTGCAACAACGGCGAACGCTTCGCGACCTACGTCATTTTCGGTAAGGACGGCGAAATCTGCCTGAACGGAGCCGCCGCTCGCAAGGTCCAACCCAGCGACCTCGTTATCATTGCGAGCTACGTCCAGGTGCCTAACGAGTCGTGTCACGAGCACAAACCCAAGCTTGTCTTTGTGGATGCCGAAAACCGCCGTTTAACCTATCATCGCGCTCCATGAGACTCCCTAATGCCGCATTACTTCTGTGTGTGGGATCCGCGGTGTTTGCGTTCTCGAGAGCTTCGTTGGCCGCGACCCCTTCGGCGACTCAGGTCACATGGGAAACCCTCGGCGAACTCGACTACAAAACCGGTACGGCTTCCGCTAAAGTTAAAGCCCTCGATGGAAAAGAACTGCGTGTCGCAGGCTTCATCGTGCCTTTGGATTTCTCCGAAGCGCGTGAGGTCAGCGAATTCTTGCTGACGCCGTCTTATCCCGGCTGCATTCACGTTCCGCCGCCGACTCCGGCGCAGACCATTCTGGTGAAAATGGAGAAGGGCAAGAAAGCGAAAATGTCCTGGGGACCGATTTGGACCACGGGCAAGTTGAAGCTCGTCCTCGAGAAAAAATCCGGTTACGGGGAAGCCTCCTATCAGATGACCGGACTCAGCACGGCCGACTACGACATCACCGAAGCCGGCGACAAGCTCGTCAATTTCGCGATCACGGGCGGCGCTCCCATTCCTATGAAGAAAAAATAAAAAAAAAGAAAGAGAGCCCTCCATGAAAAGCTGTTTCTCCATCACGATTCTTTTTGCCATCGTAGGCATCTCCGTCCTCAGCCGCGCTGAGAGCGCCGCGAAGCATGTCCATGGAAACGCGACGCTTCAGATTTCTTTAGAGAAGAACGACAAAGTCGTACTCGCACTGGCCCTGCCCGGCGAAAGCGCCGTGGGTTTCGAGCATGAGCCTCAGGGCCCCGCCGAGATCCAAAAATTCCAAGCCACGGAAAATCTTCTCAAGGAAAAATTTGCGAATCTTGTTCAAGCCCCGGCTGCCGCGGATTGCATTTGGGGCAATCCCCGCGTCCTGGTCGACTATTCGCAAAAAGGGCATTCAATGTGGAAGGTCGACATCTTCGCGGTTTGCGCCAAGCCTCTCGCCAAACAGACGATTCGTTTTGCTTTCGCGGAACATTTCCCTGCGCTGACAAATCTGAGCGTCACCGTCAGGGCTGAAAAGTCCGCATCGACTACCGAAATCAAAAAAGGTTCGGGCGATCTCGTTCTATGACCAGTGGCGTAGCCTTCTTTATCGGCGAGGGTCTCTTTTTTCTGGGACTCAGTCTTGGAATCGTCGGATCCACGATGGAAGAACGCTCACGCCAAGCGGCATGGATCATCATGACGATCGGAGGCCTCAGTCTGCTAATCGCCGGTCTCATCGTCACCTATCGCAGACGCAAAATCCCGTCGATCAAGGCCGGACGCAGCCAGCTGCGACCTCTCGCACTCAGTCGCGCGTTCGACTCCCTGCTTCAAAATCCGAACGCATCGACGCTCCTTAAGGGCGAGGGATTCAGCACCGAAATTTATATGGCACTCTCTCCGATCACGGTTTTACTTCCCGCCGGGAACACACTGATTCTCCAACATTTCGCGGGTCTTGGAGCGAGCGTGCAGGTGGACCTTCAAACCTCGGAATTGAAGCCTGGCGATATTCTTCGCCTCTCCAGCATCGACGAACCCCGCAGCATTGAGCTTCGGGCCGCAGGTGGCTTCGACGATTTCGAAGATGCTGTGCCCCAATCCGAGCGCGCTCCTCAAATTCTGGCGCATTTTATCGAGGTGAAGGCCCCGAGTTGAGCTCGACACTGTGATAGTATTTCTCATGTGGCTGGGATCTCGTCTTCCTCAACTCTAAGCAACCGCTATCCGCATCTTGCCAAGGAAGCCCTCATCACGAGCCGCAAACGCGGTAATCCCGAAAATCGGCTCTGGGCGAAAATCATCGACCTTGTCGTCTCCCTACCTTTCCTCGGCATCATCCAAATGCTCTTCCCACCGCTCGTACTTCCGGTTTCATTGCTCTTCTGGACTCTCATCGAAGGGCTTGGACGCGGGCAATCGCCCGGCAAATGGCTCCTCGGACTTCATACCATCGACGTTCTCAAAGGTGAGTCTCCACGTCTCTACAACGGCTTCATTCGAAACTTTCCTTTCGCTCTCGTCAGCGCCGCCGTCTTCAAGTCGGGCTTCCTCTGGAGCTTTGCCGGTCTGATCTGTATCCTCTCGCTCGCTTTTGAAACCTATTTCGTCTTTGTTCTCCGCAGCGGCATTCGAATCGGCGACATCCTCGCGTACACACGTGTCTTCGACTACAAAGACATCC
>JBDSDI010000181.1:0-11004 GCA_039920645.1 Bdellovibrionota bacterium
CCCCGCTAGCGTCATAATTGCAGCCCCGGGGAGCGAAAGCGCCGCGACGAGTACATAAGCCCCAAAATAAATGAGGCTGCTGAGAAGGGGTTGTTCAGCGACATGACTGCGTAAGATATCCGCGTTATCGCGCAAGTAAGTGAGTGAGAGATAGTCCTGCAGACCAAATTTTCTCGCCCCCCAAATGATGAGCCCAAGAACGATGACGATGACGATCTTTTTTAAAGGTAAGACTTGCTTCACTGCGCAAAAGTTAATATATGAACATTATGCTGTCTACTAAACTTCACAACATTCACCCCTGTTTGGCATCTTTAGCTTTTGGTTTCGCGCTCGCATTAGGATCTACAGCGATGGACCTGCATGCGGCCCCGGCTCGGTTTTCTTATTCCGAATATGCCACGTTGCTCGACTCTTATGTGATCGACACCGGCGGCTCCACCCGGGTCAAATATGCGGAGCTTAAAAAGAATTCTGCGCGGCTACTGGCGTTCAATTCCAAACTATCCGCAGTGTCACAAAAGACCTTCGACTCTTGGTCGAAGGCAGATCAATTGGCTTTCTTAATCAACAGCTATAATTCGTTTACCCTTCAACTGATCGTCGACAATTACCCTGTGAAGTCGATTCGGAAAATTGGAGGTTTTTTCGGAAATCCGTGGAAAATTAAGTTCTTTAATTTTCTAGGAGAAAAGACAAATCTGGATCATCTCGAACAGGATCTCCTTAGAAAAAATTACCAAGAAGCGCGCATTCACTTTGCAATTAATTGTGCCTCCGGAGGGTGCCCCCCATTGGGGCGCACCCCCTATTATGGAGAACACCTTAACGAGCAGTTGGAAGCTGCAGCACGTCGCTTCGTGAGCACTTCCAAATTCAATCGGTACGATGACGTCCAGAATCGGCTCTATTTGTCTTCAATTTTTAAGTGGTACGGCACAGATTTTGGTGACGAAGTTTCGATGAAGGAGTTTATCGCACGCCACCTTTTTGAGAGCGCCACTGACCCCGAAATCGAGAAGATTAAATCTGCGACGATTGAGTATTTGGACTACGACTGGTCCCTCAACGACGCTGAATAGGTTAGCCAATGAAAAAGGCAGAAATGCTGCGATTACTCGACCGCCCGGAGGTCGATTCATGGCGCGCCCTGATGAATGGCTTTCAGGTCCTCTATCGACATTTTGAAGAAGCCCTCGTTAAAGAGGGCTGCTCCTACTCCCGTTTTCAACTGCTTTTTTTCCTCTATTTCGAAGGCCCCCTCGCCCCCGTTGATATTTCTAAAAAGATGCTCGTCACACGCTCCAACGTTTCGATGTTCTTACGTCGAATGATCCAAGACAATCTGGTTAAAGAGAGCTCAACGATGACATCTTCAAAGCGGCCCAGTTACGTTTTGACGAGCCAAGGTAAAGATTTTTTCGAAAAAATCCTACCTCATCACGTGGGCCGCGTAGTTTCTAAAATGCCAGCTCTTCCCAAGAGCCAGCTCAAAATCTTGGAGAACCTGACGCGTCGCTCGTGAGGGAGCTAGATTTTTTTCGCTCCGGTCAAATAGAGTTTCTTAAGTTCGTAACTCGGTTTTTTTTGTACATAGTACCCCCAGAGCACCCGCACATTCCTCCACAGCTGGCTCCAGAAACCCGTACCTTCGTAGCGTCGTGAATTCACAAGAACTTTAAAGGGACTCGTGCGGAGGGCGAAGCCTTCGTGGCGTAAAATTCCTGAAAGCCTGAGGTCATCGAGAAAACCTTCGGCTTTTGAAAGGAGCTCGGTCAAACTGTTTCGAGTCAGTATTGGGGCGTTAGTCCACACCAGGGTCTTCAACTGCCCCAGTAAGACGTGATTCAAAACCCATGCGTAGATTCGGTAGCGCAGGCTCGTGCACGAATAGGTCTTTTGAAATACAAAACTACAACGAGGCTCAGAATTGTCAGTGGATACGGCGCTGATTTGATCCATCGCCCATGCAAACGCGGGACGCGAGACCACGATGTCAGAGGAAATAATCCAGTGCCACTGAACGGAAGCATTAAAAACCTGCGCCAGTAAATGGGGCAAACTTTCCACCTGACCGGAGTTGGAAAGCTTCCAGTGAGAATGCTTCGCCACAAAAGTATTTGCGATATCAGCCGATCGATCCGTGCTACCCGAATCACACAGCAGAACGGTGTACTCAGGCGCTGACGAGGTGATCCCATTTTGAATACCCTCTTCGGCGTATTCGATGGCGCCCAGACACGCTGCGAGTGAATGCTCTTCATTGAAGAACGGGACGAGAATCACGAGCGTAGGATCTAAATTTTCTTGACCCGCAGACGCCTTCATGATGTTTACATGTTAACAAAATGAATCTCCTTAGAACACGAAAGAAGAAGGTTTTTTAGTGAAAAAGTTTAAAATACTTAAAATCTTTGGCTTGGGTCTGATGTTTGCCTTGGGGGCGTGTCGGGAGACGCGGTTTCCCACTCAGAGCGAAGTGCAAGATTTTGAGAGTCAACCCAACTCCAGACCGCTCGCTGAAATGAAGGATTCCTGGACCCAAGCCCACCAAGCACTCCAAACTGTTTTCAATCAAATTGTGATCGAAGATTCTGGATACTCCCAGGTTTTTTACAATGCTCTCATTTCCTCGGATCCGCATTTTCGTGAATCCGCGAGCGGCGCACTGAAGACTTACCTCGATTTTGTTTCCGGCCTCAATCCACGTGAACTTCTTGGTCCGTCCCCGAACGAAGTCGTTAGGAATTTTAAGAAAGCTTTTTGGATTAATTTTTACAACGCCTGCGTCATAGACACGGTGGCCAAAAACTTCTTCGCTATCCAGTCGGATAGCGAAGGCATTAACGGTTTAAATATTTGGGATCGTCCCCTCTGCGCCATCGGTGGAGGCCGTCTCAGTCTTAACCAAATAGAAAATGGTGTCCTTCGAAATGCCGAGTCACGCAAACTTATCTCGCCCAGCGATCTCCGAGCGCTCCCCCCGTCACTCAAAACCGACACGGATGTGTTTGAACACCGAATTCATTTTGCGTTGAACTGTGCTAGCGGGTCCTGTCCTCGACTTTCGCGGCAGGTTTTTTCGGATACGAATATTGAAGCTCAACTCGCGGAACTTGAATCAGAATTTTGGACCAGTGGCCGAGAGGCCGTGAGCCCTCACCGACTGCAAGCAAGGGTTAGTGGAGACAAACTGCTTATAAATCCGATCGCAATCGATTGGTACCGCGTCGACTTTCCCAAAGATCTCGTAGAGTACTTGCGCCCATTCCATCCCGAGCTTCGACCCGACAGTTTGGGAGAATTTACTTACAACTGGTCGCCCAATTTAGCTTCCGAGGCCAATGAGAGCGCAGGATTTGAGTATCAAGAATCATGGCCCTTTTAACGCGACCAAAACTTAAGTGTTCTTTGATGGTTCTTGCTGCGTTCGTTGCCACGCCGAGCGCGCGTGCTTTGCAAATCGAGGCCGCTACGGGTTGGTCTTCAAATATTTTTAATAACGCTGCTTCAGTCGGAACGATC
The DNA here is from genome assembly GCA_039920645.1 of Bdellovibrionota bacterium. Classification (GTDB taxonomy): domain Bacteria; phylum Bdellovibrionota; class UBA2428; order UBA2428; family UBA2428; genus CAMCVE01. The sequence goes on from JBDSDI010000181.1 coordinate 3,526, forward strand.
AACTCGTCGCCCTTTTTATCCGCAAAATCAGAAGGCAATCTGGGCTCCCCAGGGTCGCTCGCTTCAAGCCCCCTCGCCGTCCAGTGGGAAGCCGGAGCAAAATTCTTTTCGGCCGACTCTACTGCAAATTCCTACCGCGCGGGCGCGGGACTGTCTTGGTTGAAGGTTCAAAACTCAGGCGATCAGCTTGCAGTTTCGGTGAGTGCCTCCTACCAGGTGAGCCCGACCGTATTTCGTGAGCGAGATCCCGTCGACAAAGTCTCTTTCGATTCCAAGCTCCTCCTGGCGGGATCCTCGGTCGACCAACTCATTTCGACTTCAATTTTTTTGGAGAATCATTTCGAAGCCGTGCGTGCATCCTCCACCCCGGATTCGCTTACGAATCCTCCTTACGAAGATGACCATTTTGGGTGGATCCTTCACTATGAACCGCGCTATTACTTCGACGAAAGTGCGGAAAAGTTTTTCTATATCCAGCCTGGCTTATCCTACCGAAGCTATTTGAATCGCTTCGCGCGTCTCACAAATGGCGTGGTTGACGTGCGTCAGTCCGGCCATATCGCAAAATATCTCCTGATCGAATCGGCTCTCGGAGCGAAATCCGAATCAAAAACTTTTCCTTGGACTCTCGAGTACGGTTTCGCACGCGAACTTGATTTTGCCTATAAGGCAGAGGATCGTTGGCTGCACCGAGTAACTTTAAAATCGGGCTTCGATATTTATCCGGAAATTCGGGTTGAGGGCGCCTACAGCGCCAGCTATTCTAAGTTCGACAATTGGATTGTGAACCCTTCTGAAAACGATCGACTTTGGACTTTTGATTGGGGGCCACAGGTGGAACTCAAATGGGAGCCTAAGCCCGAGACCAAGATCCGATTGGCTTATAGTTACAACCGATCTAACTCGAAATATGTCGAGGATCGAAAATCTTCACAAGAGATCGTATTTGGTCTCACGAAGAGTTTGTAGATCTAAGGAGAGGCCATGAAAGCAATAAATTCAGTTTTTAATATCTTTGTTCTGGGGTTCGCTCTTTCTGCTCTTGCTTCAGGCGGAGGCAGTGACGGTGGCAGCTCAAGCAGCGGCAGTAGCTCGGCTCCCAGCGCCTCGGGCTCGTCGTCCGAAACGCTCGCACCGACTCTCCTTTCGCGTAAAGAGCGAGCCGACAAAAAGAAGTGCGAAGACGCTGGAAAGACTTTTGATCTTAAAGATCGCAAGTGTGCCGATACCGCCGAGCCAGCACCCGCGCCAGACTCTGAGTGAATCCGGCACTTGCACGCTTACGCGGACTTATTGTCCTTCACGCTCTTTGGGCCTTCGTTGCTCCACGGTTAATCGTAGTTTTTCTCCCGGATACTTCGGATCTGTGGAAACTACTCCTCATCTGGGGACCGCCTTCTGTCATCTATTTCTGCCTGATCAACGAATTTCGCCGCAGGCCTCAAATTCTTCTATCGACTCTCGACATCATCGTGGTCGTCCTTGTTGGAGCAGCCCTCCGCTACACGAGTGGTGCTCTCGCCCCGGTTCTCGAGAATGACTTCCATCGCTATTTTCTCGACGCGGAACTGCTTGTCCGAGGATACAACCCCTACCTTTTGAGTCCCGCCTCGGCGCTGAAACTCGGCTCTCCGATCGCTTCTTTAGCGAAGGCGGTCGATTGGCCACAGCTCCCCACCCTTTACCCTCCGGTAGCAGAGGGGTTTTTTGTATTAACGCGTAGCCTGGGCCTCTCGGATCGTAACTTGGGACTCCAGTTGAGTTTTGGAGTGCTCGAGATAGGTATTGTCGCGATGGGTTGCTGCATGCTGAGGTCCAAAAGATCGCGAGGCTTCTGGATTTTTGCTATCGCTCTCAACCCACTGCTCGTGAAGGAAATCTACAATTCGCTCCACTACGACCTTTTACCCGTGTTGTTTGTTTTAGCCGCGCTGCTCGTCGATCGAGATAAGCTTTGGCATCGATTCTCCGCCGGTCTTCTGCTTGCACTTGCGGTGGCTTCAAAAATATACCCTCTGCTACTCGTTCCTCTCTTTGTGATGCGGTGGAAACATTTTAGATTGAGTTATCTGGGCGGAATTTTTTTGGGCCTTGGCGCGGTTTACGGCATCGCTTGGTTCTTCTTAGGGAGCTTCCCCTGGGGTTCGACTTCAGTCTTTGCAACGGAGTGGCTCTGGAACGCACCGTTACAGATGATTTTGCGACTCGTGGTTTCTCCGTTCATCGCAAAAATCATTTCGGCCGGACTTGTGACATGGGGACTTTTTGCTCTTTACCGACGCCCTTGGGAACTTGTCGATAGTGCCTTCGCAAGAGTCGCCGCGCAGATGCTTTTCATCTTTCTCATCTGTAGTTCCGTATTTCAACCTTGGTACTTTCTATGGCTACTCCCGCTCGCCGCTCTCTCGTGCTCTCTCGACCTTCTTGCTTTATCCCCGTTACTTTTTTTGTCGTACGCGGGATTTTTTGATGGAACTCAGTGGTCGCGTTCGAACGTGATCGCTCTCGGAATTGAAGTCATCTGTGGAGCGCTTATTTTGAAGTGGTTTTCGCTACGTGGTGAAGCGTGCGCTGTCAGACGTCGGCTGCATTAATCGATTTCATTCGGCGGAATGCGACTACGCGTGGTGACGTGACAGGAGTGTTGACTATTCAAACCCGCTCTTCCATACTTCAGCCATGTCGGATGAAATGAAAGCGGAATTAGAACGCCTCCGGGCTGAGAATGAAGCCCTCAAAAACAAGGCTCAGTCACGCGGAACCTTATCTATGAAAGTTAGTGAAAAAGGCGCGCTCTCACTCTATGGCATGGGAAGATTTCCAGTAACTCTTTATAAAGAGCAGTGGCTTAAACTGCTGAGCTTCGCTGAAGAACTTAAGCAGTTCATCAGCGATCACAACGACAAACTCAAAACTAAAGAATAATTGCTTCGCTAGTCACGCTTGGATTTTACTAGCAAAGGTCTCGCTCCAGGTGCTCGACCTGCAGTCATTCCCTCAAATAAAAAATCCAAAATCGATACTTTTGAGTCTTGAGATCTCAGTAGCAGGTGCTGCTAACCCTCTGGGGGAAAGACAAAGAAAAATCCGCTGCTTAGTTTTACCTAAGTAGCGGATTATTCAGAAGATCAAATTGGTTGCGGGGAGCGGATTTGAACCACTGACCTTCGGGTTATGAGCCCGACGAGCTACCAGGCTGCTCCACCCCGCACCGAGTTCATAGACCCGGGCCGGGGGGGACGTCAAGTCTCTTCCTAGAAGTTTGCAGCCCAGTTCCAAAGGACCTTGCGAGAAGTGATCCCTCCGGCAATCACGGTGGGAGCGTTTTCAAAGAGCAGGCCCGTCGAGACCTTGCCATTTGCGAAAGCATAGGTCGGTCCGACCGTCAGCAGGTTCTTGGACGCGAGAGCACCGGTTTGGAAGGCCTTATTGCCTGCAAAGAAGCGTGCGTAGAGCGCGAATTCTTCATCCGCTTTGAAGTTCAGCGTGAGACCGTAGCCAGTCGCATTCACGTCGTTCTGTCGGCGCAGCGCCAGTTCCGCCGCAGCATCGAGCGTGCTGTTCGACAGCGTGACTGCCGCCGCCAGCAGGTTCGAGCTGGTGTCAGTGGAGCCAACGATGGTCGACTTGGATTTGACCGAGTCGTAGACCACAACGCCGAGATCTTCGAGTGCGCCGCCGGCGAATCCCTTGGCCGATACCCAAGCGTCGTAGCTGAGCGCGTTGTCGGAATTGCCGGGCTTGGTGAGGCCTTCAGTCCCGTTGCGGACCGTTACGCCGTAACCGAGCACACCGGCCTTCGCTGCGAGCGAGGCTCCAGCGTCTTGGCTCGGCACGAGCGACGTTTGGTCAACAAGGTTCTTGCCGAGCCAACGCGTTTTCATCGTGCCGTCGATCGTCGAGATGTACGCGGTCGGTTGCAAACCGAAGCGGAAGCTTGAGCCTTCGCCGAGCAGGCCGCTTTGTTGAACGTAAGCGTTGCGAACGTAGTTCCCGAGATAATCTTTCGGAGCACCCGTACGAGCGCCGTCGAGGATCAGCGTGGTCGACCATTCGGGGCCGAACTTATAATCGGCTTGCAGGAAAGCGCGGTAAATATCGAAACCGTTTTTATGATCCGAATCCTTGGTGAGGTCGTAAGTGAATTGTGACCAGACCTTCCCCTTCACTTGCAGGTTGGACTCTTCTTGAGCGTGAGCGGATTGGAAACTTGCCGCTGCGGCACTCAGGACAAGAGCGTTAAATAATTTCTTTTTTAAATTCATGATTCCTCCAGGTTTCAAACGTGGTGACAGAACTGAGGGCCGATATAGATCTCGGCCTGAAAGAACCCAACGTCATTTCCAAGAAAATGAAATGCTAACGCAAAGTGTTGCGATAGTTGTGCGTCGCGACCCCATTTTGGCACTGATTTAAATTTCGAAGTCTCTTCCCGGCACTGGCGGCCGGCGCTAATCTGTCGTCATGAATCTCACGAAGCTGCGTTGCCTGCTTTTCACTGCGGTCTTTTTGCCTGCGCTCTCAGAGGCGAGCGTTTTTCTTCGCCCCATGGCGCTCTACCTCTACAATTCTCAGACCGTTTCGGGCACAAGCTCAGGCTCGTCGCGCATGCTTTTCGATGCCAGTGTCGGCTACATGAGCGACCACGGATGGCTTTTGGGAGCCATCTATCAAAACGATAGCCAGCGCACGTCCTACGGGCCCTCCGTCGGATGGAGCACAAGCAAAGACCTCGGCCCTTTCGTTGCTGCACACTATTTCTACAAAGTGAAGGACCAGGCGGCCGGTCCCATCGACGGGAGCGGCTACCAAGCTGACTTCGGTATTCGCGCTCAGCTCAGCAAATTCGTGCTCGCATTTCAGGTCGCCTATAAACATTATTCTTACGGGAGCAGTAGCTCTTCTCTCGGTGGAGTCGAAGCCGAAACCCGCGTCGACCCTTCTATTGGCCTCTTCATTACGTTCTAAGTCCCGCGTCTTTTAAGAAAGGTTTTTTTTATGGCATCCACCTCCGCTGAAAATATTCTCGAACAACTCAACTGGCGCTACGCCGTCAAAGCCTTCGATGCGACGAAGAAACTTTCCGACAAAGACTGGCAAACGCTCTCCGAATCGCTTCGTCTCACGCCGTCGTCGTACGGACTTCAGCCTTTTAAGTTCATCGTCGTAAAAAATGCGGAACTTAAAAAGAAACTCCGCGCCGTTTCCTATAACCAGTCGCAGATCGAAGACTGTTCGCATCTCGTGGTCCTCACCACGCTCAAAAAAGTGAGTGAGAAACATGTTAAAGATTACATTCGCCTCATCGCCGAAACGCGCGCGATGCCCGTTGAGCCACTCGCCGGACTCGAACAGATGATGATGGGCTCGCTCGTAGCCAATGGACAGGGCGATAAGATGCAACCCTGGACGCAACGACAGGCGTATATCGCAATGGGCTTCTTACTTGAAACGGCCGCCCTCATTGGAGTCGACGCCTGCCCCATCGAAGGCATCGAGCCCATGAAATACGACGAGGTCCTCGGGCTGAACTCCAGCGAATTTGCGACGGTTGCCGTCGTTGCGCTCGGCTACCGCTCAGCTACCGACATTTACCAGAAAATGAAAAAAGTTCGCCAGCCCACTTCGACGCTTATCGAAATACGCTAGAAGCGCACGAACTCACTCGCCGATGATTTTTACGACCACGCGCTTACGGCGCTGGCCGTCCCATTCACCGTAAAAGACTTGTTCCCAAGGCCCGAGATCGAGACTGCCCTGAGTGATCGGGAGCGTGACCTGGTGACCGCAAAGGAGACGTTTCAGGTGAGCGTCACCGTTATCTTCGCCCGTTTGATGGTGCTTGTAGTCGTCGCTCACCGGAGCGAGGGTCTCGATCCATTTCAAAATATCTTCGTGCAAACCCGATTCGTGATCGTTCACAAATATCGAGGAGGTGATGTGCATGGCGGATACGAGACAAAAACCATCGGAGATTCCCGAACGATGAACCAAGTCTTGAACAAGCGGTGTGATATGGACGATTTCCTTGCGTTTTTTGGTATCGAACCAAAGGTAATCCGTAAACGATTTCATATCGGGCCGACTCTAGACCCGATCGACGCGAGAATCAAAAATCGAGCGAGACCGACATGCCTGCGCCGAAATAGGAGTAGGGCGAAGTGATCGCATCGCTGGCTCCGGCAAAGTCGCCCTCGCCGTTCTGAAGGGCGACATCCATGAGATAACTCACGTAGAATCCGATCTTCAAGAGCCGACTCAAAGGCAGAATGTAACGCGGCGTGATTCTGAAACCGAGCGAGGATTCATGGCCCGACCCACTAACGCGCGTACCGTCGGAGGCGTAGCTCACGAGATTACCGGATAGATCGCGAGTCGTGATCGACGAATGATCAAGCGCGTATCCCATGCCGATGTCGGCGCGAAAATCAGCCCAGCGGTAACGGAAAAGTAGGTGCGGAAAATAGCGAGAACTTGAGCGCGAGGTCTTGTAATTTCCGGCGCTCGCCGATTTCGAAAAACGGTCCCATTCCAAGGCGCCGCCCGCAGACCAGTTGTTGGTCAAACGGTGAAGCGCCGAGAGATCGAAACCAAAGCCCGACGTCTTTTCGCGCGTGGCCTGGTTCATGTACTCGAGGCCCAGGAGCCCTTCCCAACTCTTCGTCGGATCGACATCGGCACCCGCCGCCTTCAGATCGACCGAAGCGGGATTGCGCGATCCACCGCCACCCTCCTCGCCTTCGCCTTCTCTCGCGATTTGGGAATTGAGCGGAAAGGTGCGGCGACCGCCTTGAGTGGTAAATCTTACGGGAATCCATCCGCTGCGACCGCTCGCCGTTTGGACACGCATCCAATCTTGCGAACTCGAATACTCGATGATTTTCAGTTCGACGCCTGTTTTGAGCAGCGCTATCGCTTCACCGAAACGACCTGCTTCGCTCCAAAGTTTGGTGTCCGTGGCCACGAAAGCGAACGATGCTTCGGGGGCGGGGCGAGACGCGAAAGCCTGAGACGTCACGCACGCCAGCGTGGCGCAGAGAAAAGCGTTCGAAGCAAATTTTTTGAAAGAGAGTGACACCCGTACTCATTCTGACCGAAGAGATCCCGGGTGTAGCCAACAAAATTTTGACGGGGAGAATGACCCTCCTGACACTCTGTCAGTCGCATCGCAACATAGGGGTCGTGATTCGAGTGCGTCACTGCCAAACCTGGTAAATGCAACAAAGATTCTCGCACACTTAGACATTGGCACCGACCTTGCTAAATTAAGAAGCAGGAATGGGTTGGAAAGAAAAAATTTCGAAAGAGAAGCTGCGCATCTGGGCAGCCGACACCAAGACGAAGGTCGTCTCGCGGGCGAATGTCCTCGGGCCGAAACTGCGCGCGCAACTGGAGCGCGTGCCTTCGCTGCTGAGCCTGCTCGCGCGTCTGCCGAAGTATCAGCTCGCGCTTTTGTGCGTGGGGACGCTCCTGCTCGCC
>JBDSDI010000182.1:0-5573 GCA_039920645.1 Bdellovibrionota bacterium
CGACGATGATGCCGATATGGACGAAGCGGTGCTCGGATCGCTACGCAGTGCTTTCCATTTCCAAGGACAGAAATGCTCCGCGCTCTCTCGTCTTATTGTGCTCGAATCCAACTACGAACGCTTCCGCGATCGCCTCGTGCAGGCGCTGAAGTCGATGACTCTCGGCTCTCCACTCGAAGCCGCTACGCGGGTCGGGCCCGTAATCGATCGCGATGCGCAAGAACGTCTCTTGAAGGTTGTCGAGCGTAATAAGTCCAAGATTATCGCTCAGGTCGAAGTTTCGGGTTCATTGATGGAGAAGGGCAACTACGTACCTGCGACACTCTTCGAAGATTCAGATTTCTCGAGCGAACTCTCCCAAGTCGAACACTTCGGACCCGTCCTCTCGATCTACCGCGTGAAGAATCTCGAAGAGGCGCTCGCGCGCTTTAACGATACGGATTATGCGCTGACCGGAGGTCTTTATTCGAGAAGCCCGCAAAACATTCGCCGTTTCCTCGACGAGGCCGAAGTGGGAAATGCCTACGTCAATCGCGGGGTCACCGGATCGATCGTCTCGCGTCAGCCCTTCGGAGGCTTCAAGCTTTCTGGCGTCGGTGCCAAGGCCGGCGGACCGGATTATCTGCTGCAATTCTTAGAGCCCCGCAGCTACACGGAGAACCTGATGCGCCGTGGCTTCACGCCCGAACTCTAGAGTTTTTCAGTCAAGATTCTGACCTCGAAAGCCCGAAAGTGTCGAAATCTTAGACACTTTCGGGTCAATTATTTCGGAATAACGCTTCCCCTCACTGTGAAGAATCCGTTAAACTGACACGTGGGGAGATACTTCATGCGTCGTGTTCTCATTGGGGCTTTCGTGGGGGCCTTTGCTTTTCAAGCCCATGCCGTTTCAGATGACGAGAGCGTCTACGATTACCTCGTGGACCGTTCGGACGCGTCCCGAGATGATATCAAATCCGACTTGGCCGATATTATCGCCGCGAGAAAAGAAGAAAAAACGCGTCTCTCCACCGACGAACTTAAGAGCGTGAAAGAAGAACGCGACTCTAAAGAACTCGAAGTTGGATTTGCGGGCTACCTGCAGTCCAAAGTTCGCGGCAAGCTCGCAGCACGCTCTGATTGGGACAAACGTATGGACGAAGCGTCCGTCGCGACGATCGAAACGAAACTTAAAGAAGCGGATCTCACCAAGATCGAACTCAAGAAAGACGAATCGAAAGTTCTCGACGAAAAAACCTATCCTATCGACAAAGACTCTCCCTTTCAGGTCACCCAACAGCTCCGCATCATCGAGAAGAGCGACAACGACCATAAGCTCGTGGTGAACTACGCCGTCAAAATCGACGAGAGTGTTCCGCGCAGCAAATGGCCTTCGGACATGCGCCGAAAATTCGAAAAAATGGACGACGCTGCCGTCGCGAAGTTCATGAACGATCAGCTCAATGTGGGTCTCGAAAAAGAGACCTTTGAAATCGGCAAAGTCGAAGATCTCCAAAAAGACGACGCTAAGCGCGCAGCGGTTTTCAAGACCCTCTCGAAAGACATCGCCTCGAACGCCAGCACCAAGATTTTCGGCGCGGCCACTTCTTCGGGTATGAATCACGTGATCTCGGCTCGTCTTGATACGCTTGGATCACGCAGCAAGGATCTCTCCGAGATCTGGGAACTTAGCGAACAGATCGAACGTGAGACCGACGAACGCGGCCGCAAAGAAAAGGCCGCTGACCTTCAAGCGAAGTACGATATTGCGAAAGCTCTTCAAGCGAATCCCAAACTCGCTTCGGGCAAGGATCCGTGCGAAGTAATGATCAGTGTCCTCGGTAAAGAACGCATGCAAAAGCTCTCGAGCGCAAGCCAAATGGACTGCGAAAGCCACTTCAAAAAAGAAGAAGTCGCTAAGGAAGAAACCAAAGTCGAAGACGAATCCGATCAAAAAGCGCAGGTTCAGCAGAGCCAGCAAGCGCTTCAGTACCACAACCAGCTGCTCTCGCTGGCGCAGAGCTGCATGGCTCGCGCTCAGCAAATGGGCCAGACTGCGGCCGGCAACTCGCCGCAGATCACGCTCGTTCGTTCTCTCTACAACGCTCTGCTCGCGCGCGGAGCGGGCTGCAATTACTTCGGCTCAATGATGGGCGATATCACCAAAGACAGCATCGGCGACGACGCTTTCAGTGCGCAGCTTTTCGGTGCGAATCCTTATCTCTTAGATTCGGGCGTCGAAGACGGCCAGTATGCCGATAAAGCAAAGGAAGTCGTGAAACGTCAGACCCCTCCTTCGCCCAAGGGCGTGGATACACTTTTCAAGCAACGTGAATGTCTCGCCAAGATGGAATCCCTCGCCGGCATGTCCTTATCGTCACTCACCTCGTTCTCGAATACCGGCGGCCTGCCTCCGGAAGCGCTTCAAGACAAGAACGTCCGTCAGATGATGAAATTCCAAGAAGCATCTAAGTCGCTGATCGCGGCGATCGATGAAGAACTCGCGGTTCGTAACCAGACCGGGTCGGGCGGCCTCAAGGCCATGGCGAGTTCGGGAATCGAAACGGGGAAGCCTCTCAGCGTGGCTCCTTTGAGCGGAACATCCACTCCAGTACGTATTCGTAACACGTCCAGTTCGCAAACAGAGCGAGGCGCGTCAGGGATTGGCACTACTAACCGAATGGATTCGGGGACACGGACCGGGGGGTCCAAGTCGCCTCCTCCTAACTTCTTGGGCGATTAATTCGTCCGGGGGCAGAAGGGGATCAAGATGTCAGGAGATCTGAAAAAAGTTTCACGGAGACTGGGTCGAGGCCTGAGCACTATCGGGGTGGCGATTTTCGCGCACGCGTCCGCGGCCCAGAGCTACGCGGACGCTAGCAAAGCTTTCGTGGATCAGCTGACTTACCGCGCAGCCCAGCAGGACGCGCAGGTCAACACGATCGTGGCCGAAGGCGACCGCATCAACGACAGCGGCGACAAGAAGGTCATCGAGGCCTACTACAATCAGATCCGGATTCACTACGTCGCTGAACCTTCGTACAAAATCGTTAAATCTGTCGACATGGAGCAGACGCTTAATACCTACGTCGGAAGCCTCCAGAATATCTTTTCCTCGGACGATGCCGGTATCGCGCGCGCGAACCGAAAGAAAGACGACAACGAAGCCGATGCCATCTTTAGCGAAGTCGAGTTCAAGAAGTGTGTGAACAATTCGCTGAACTTCAGTGACCTCGTCGATAAGAAGCAAAAAGTCCTTTCGTCGTTGTTGTCGATGCAGCGTTCGATGGAGACTCCTTACATGTTCCGCGCGATGGACTACAGCGCGAGCAATCGTTGGAGTGGAGCTGCTACGCTTTCGCAAGGTCTTGCGGCATTCGACCGCGATCTGCCGTCGCTCGTCGCTTCGTGTTGCGTGAAGCCCGATCCGGATCTTTCTTCCGCCAAATGTTCCGAGTACAAACAGCAGGCTACGGCGGCCCAGGAAAAACTTACTTCGGCCTTCACCAGTATTGAGTATCCCCCTCTCCAATACACGCCCAATCCTTTGGACGTGCATGAGCTGAGCGGGCAGGATTTGGCCGAGATCATCACCCAGCGTCGCGCGGTCTTGAATACCGTGCGCAGCAAGAGCACCAATGAGTTTGCCGAAGAGCAGGACGTCTTCGAGTCGATGGCGCGTTGTCGCCTCCGCGCGAAACAATTCCAGAACTCGAAAAAACCATTATCTTACGAAGCCGCTTTCGCCGCCGCTAAGGCCGTGAAATGTTCGTTGCTGCCTGCATACGCCGCTCAGAATCTCGAGACCCAGTGGGCAAAGATGAGTGTCGCCGGCGTGGCCGTCCCGATCCAAGGCAATGGATGGGACATCAACTGCTCCGCGAACGAAGCTCAGGCCTGGAATACGATCATCGACCAAAGTCGCGATCCGAGCGCCTGGGGTATCGACCAAATGGCGAACCCTCCTTATATCCAAAGTCTGCGCGCGATGCCGCCCGTAGCGACCGGTCTCCCGATGCAAGGAATCACGGCTGACGAATATCTCATGCTCACGCCCACGCCCGGTCTCGATAACTACAGCACTGGCGCGAACAACACCCGTACGACGGTTCGTCCGACCAACGCATCGGTTGGCGCGCGCGGAGGCGCGCGTAGCACTGCTGGCGCGACGGCTTTCCAAAGCAAAGTCGTGCGCTCGGAATCCGGAGTCGAGAAGGGTCAAGAACTCGTGAACTCCGTCCGTGTTTCCAGTTCCAACATCCGCAACAATGACCGCTCCGAGTTCTATGCCAGTCGCTTGAACATGGGTGCGAAGAACACGCTCGGGTTCCTCCAGACGGGCGTCGCTCGTTCAAAAATCATCCGAAGCTCGTCTTCGTCCGACACCACGCAGACGAACGATGTCCGCCGCATGGTCCTGCGTTCGACCGGCACGCGCGCTTCGCGCACCACGAGCGAAGGCATCTTGGGATCGCTGAACAACGGTACAAGTTCTACGCCGACGACAACCGGAAATATCACGGATATCGGCGCTCAGAACGAAGCCGTGCAGGCGCAGGTGAAAGTGACGGTTCAAAAGTATCTGGATAATATCGAACTCACGCGCACCAAGGCCGAAGCCGCGCGCATTGAGATCCTGCGTCTCGTAGGCCAGTACGACTCGGTGATGGGTGAAGTCTCCATAGATATTCAGAATCAGCCGCCCAAGAAAATCGCCGCACGTATCGCCGAAGGCCGCTCAGATCAGATGGACCTCGTCAATCAGCTCGGCGTGAAGCGCGCGGAGTTCGATGCTTATCAGGCCGCAATCAATGAACAGTCCTCCGCACTCTCGCGTCTGGTGACTTTCGGTCCCATGAACGGCGAAATTTCCCTGGACGGGGCGAGTCGTGGCACGACGCGTGGCACGAGCACCGGAACGACCACGGGCACCTCGACCACCATGCCGAGTGGTCTCGATACGTCGGGTCGCGGCTCCACGCGCGGCGCCTGGAACCGTACGAATGGATTCGCCGATCAGCTATGGGCGGTTCTCAATCCTATCTCATCCGCATGGGCTGCAACCCGCATGTCGGGTGCCGAATTCCAGCGTTTTTACGCTTCGGAATGGAAACGTTTCGTGTCGCAGTACGGCGACTACGTGGAAGGTCTGCGCAAGGCCGACATGGCTAATTCTCGTGAAGCGGCTCAGCTCATCAGCGCGCGCAAGAAATCGATCACCTTGGACAACTACACAGTCATCGATGTGGACACAATGACGACGATCGATATGTTCCTTTCGGAACTCGACGAAGAGACCGGCTTCCTCCTCGATGGACAACGCGATAAACAGTTCAAGCTTTCGAACGACGTTATCGGCAAAGTCCAAGAAACCCGGAAGAATGCGCTGAAAGCGCGTGACGCCTGGGCCGAGGCTCAAGTCGTCGCCTTTAAGGAACAGCCAAAGTCCTACGAACAAGACGCGCGTCTGTGGTGGGGCTTCCTGCCCACCATCTTGCTGCAGTGAGAACAGCTCCTTCCACTTGAGGAGGGAGCTAGAGCTTGTGGGCCGACGACTTGCGACCTAATATAGGGTCATCATGTCGGTCGAGCTC
>JBDSDI010000183.1:0-3625 GCA_039920645.1 Bdellovibrionota bacterium
TGAGCTTAGCGAATACCGCGGATCTGAAGCGCGCCGTCGCCGGAACGCCGGCCCCCGCCCATGGACTGTGCGGTCACGCGAATGCTGCGGATCAGGCGGTCGTAGCCCCTGAGATCGAGACGCAGACGCTCGTTGTCGCGGATGTAGCCGCCGTAGAAGATTTCACTGCGGCCGTTTCCGTAGACGACTTCGATGGAGTCGATGCGAATATCGGCGCCGAGTCCGATGAAGACAAGCCCTACGAAGCGACCTTCATAAATTCCGATGTTCAGCATTTCAGTGGTCGCGAAAATTCGCCCGAAATTACGTGTGGTGGCAAGATCGTCGCGGTCGCCAGGAACGTTCGCGTCGTCTCTGTAAATGCGCGAACGCATCACGAGTTCGCGAACGATGCGGGCGGACCTGTCCATTTCGTCGGTGGCGCGACGGGGATCGAGGTAACGATCGCCGAGAATTTGGTTCACGCGATCGAGTTCGCGGCTAGCGTCGTCCAGATCGCGGTCGCCCCTGTAGCGATTCAGCACGCTTTGCACGGAGACCACTTGATCTTGGGCTTCGCGGAAGCGGCGGTCACGCATGAGGTAAGAGATGCGATCGAGTTGGCCCAGGGCTTGATCGAGTTCAAAGCGGGCGGCGTTCGAGTTCGTGCCGCGGTCGAGAAGGTCGATGGATCTGAGGGCGTCATTGGCACTGCGAACGACATAATCGATTTTTTGGTAGTCGGGCAGTCGGTAATCGCGGAGCGCGCGTAGAGCATCGTCGAGCGAGCGGCAGAGAGCGTCTTTGTCGCGGGTGGGGCGGATGTCGTAAATATCGCGTTGAACGGCGGAGAGGTTATCCTCTGCTCGTCGAAGACCATCGTTGTAAGGACCGCGCCCGCGTTGAGCCGCGTCGATGGCATCCTGAATCAACTGACGGTCTTGTCGAAGGTTGGCGGCGTTAGCCGTGACAGACCCTAAAAAGACAAACGCGGCCATTGTTGCGAAGATATTTTTCGTCATAAGCACTCCTCCATGAGAACTGAAGCCAGGAGTACACAATGAAGGGTCTTTAGACCAACATAAATAGTCTGTATAACCTAAAAAATTCGTTTGTTTAGTTCTGTAAACGAAGAATTAATTCATTTACCAACAAAATCTTGCGTTTGAGAAGGGTTTCGAGCCTCTTCGCTTGAGATTTCGGTCCATTCGGAGTGTCCGAGAGCGTGCATGATGCGGATGTAGGCCCGTCCGGCACGTTGGTTTTTCATTCTGAGTTTCGTGGGCGGAGGAGGAAGTTGAGGGCGTGCTCTTTTCACAGCCGCAGCCAGGGACTTCGGAACGGGGCTGCGCTTCGGGAAAGCTGCGATCGAGGGTTCCACTTTTGCGCGAAGAGCTGCAGGCTCTGCTTTGGGGGTTTTTTTGAAGCTGCGCGATAAGGTTTCTAAAAGCGCTTGGACAAAAGTTTTTTCAGTCATCGCAATTCGTCCCCATTTATTTCGAAGGAGGACGTCCCTCGGATGCGGGAGAGCGAATACTCGTGCGGTCGCCGCCCATCGGAATGACGTAGATATCGATGCGTCGGTTCTGCGCGCGGCCTTCGGGCGTTGCGTTGTCGGCGACGGGACGGAACTGTCCGGCTCCCATGGCGGTCAGGCGGCTGGGATCAAAATATTTTGCTTCGACGAAGTAACGAACGACGGTCGCGGCGCGTGCGGAAGAAAGTTCCCAGTTCGTCGCGTACTCAGGACTGTCGAGTTTCAAATCGTCGGTGTGGGCTTCGATCATGTAGTACGCGTCGACGCCTTTGAGAACTTCGGCGATGCGGCTGAGGAGTGGTTCGGCGTCGCGCCTCAACAGAGCGCTTCCCGCGGAGAAGATCGACTGCGCGGAGACCGCGAACTGAATCTTGTCCGGGAAAACTTTGAGGTCGAAAACTTCGTTCTTGATCGGCTTGAAGCCCGCTTGGATATCTTGCGCCAGCAAGTGCATGCGCGTGAGTCCACCCGCTTTGTTCGTGTCGGCAACGCCACCCTTCTTGGTATCGGAAACCGCTTGCGCTCCGTCTTGAGTATCGAAGAAGCCCATGTTGAGCGCTTCGCTACCGTCGAGGAACTTCAAAGGATCATTGAAGTAACGTTGAATCGCTTCTTTGGATTCTTGGCTCATGCCAACGATCCACATGACGAGGAAAAACGCCATCATCGCCGTTACGAAGTCGGCGTAAGCAACCTTCCAGGCGCCGCCATGGTGACCATGACCGCCTTTCTTGATTTTCTTGATGATAATGGGCGTATTTTCGTCAGCCATTTTTTACTCGACTCTTATGCGGCCTTCTTCGCAGCGCCGGCCGATGCGTTCTTGAGGACTTCTTCCATCTCTTTGAAGCTCGGACGTTCGGAAGGTGAAATGCTTCGACGCGCGAACTCGATGGAGACTTGGGGAGGAAGACCGCGACAGTTCGCGAGGATTCCGGCTTTGAGCATGTTAAAGAAAACGCCTTCGGCGGCATAGTGATACTGAAGGCGCTGCGCGATTGGACTTACGAGGCCGTAACCGACGAAGATACCGAGGAAAGTTCCGACGAGGGCGGCGGCGACTTTTTCACCGACGACTTCGGGGCCGGCCGCGATGCTACCCATCGTTACGATAATACCCAAGACCGCCGCGACGATACCGATCGCGGGGAAGGAGTCCGCAGTCGTTTGAATCTGCGAAGGAATGAAATGTTCTTCTTGGTGACTGACTTCCAAATCCGCGACGAGAAGATCGTCCATATCGTACGGCGAAGGACCGCCGGAGATAAAGGTTCTCATCGAGTCCGCGATGAAATCGATCGCGTGATGGTTGTGGAGAATATGCGGGTACTTGGTGAAGATCGCGGAGGTCTCGGGATTTTCGATGTGACCTTCGACCGCTTGAACGCCGTCTTTCTTTTGAGCTTGGAAGAGTTCATAGAGCAGGCTCAGGCCTTCCATGAAATCCGTTTTGCCCACATCCTTGATCGTGAGGGCTTTGAGGCCCATTCCGAAGATGCCTTTGAGGTACTTTATCGGTGTACCGATGACCATCGCGGCGAGAGCGGCGCCGAGAATGGTGATGTACTCGCCCGGGTGCATGAAGACGCCGAAGAAACCGAAGTTCCAATGGGCAGCCATCATGAAGCCAACGAAACACGAACCGAGGAGCATGATAATTCCGATAAATCCCATGAGCTCTCTATCGACGAGACGAAATGGAATCTTGAGGATTTATGGCAAGAAGCAGCGTTGATCGCCAAAACTCCGACAGCTCAGCGCGTTAACCCTTTAGATACGGTCGTAAACGGAGAATTTCAGCGGGGGATCGAGGGATTCACTGTGATGGGATTCGACGAGTTTGAAGTCGCGTTCGAGAGCCACTTGAGGAAAGCGGCAGTCGCCTTCGTAGGGAGCGCCGATCCACGTGATATAGAGACGCGCGACGATCGGAAGGGCTTCGGCAAAGAGTTGTGAGCCTCCAATCACGAAGACTTCCTGAGCGAGAAGCTCGCCGGTCTTGATCGCGATGGTCGCGGCCGAAAGCGCTTCGGGAAGGCTTGCGACCCATACAACTTCGGGTGCGAGCGTCGCGGGTCTTGGACTGCGCGACATGACGATGTTGAGGCG
>JBDSDI010000184.1:0-3164 GCA_039920645.1 Bdellovibrionota bacterium
CCGTGGGCGTTTTGCATTAAAATGGAAACGCACAACAGCCCCTCCGCGATTTCGCCTTACGGCGGCGCTTCGACGGGTCTCGTCGGCGTGCATCGCGATATCTTAGGAACCGGCATCGGAGCGAAGCCCTTCGCGAGTTGGGACGTTCTCTGTTTTGAAGATCCCGATGCGGACATGAACCGCCCACGTCCGACGAAGGCGCTTCCCGCGGACGTGATCCGCAAGGGTGTGCTTCGCGGTATCGAGGACGGGGGCAATCAAAGTGGTATTCCCACCGTTCAGGGCTCGGTCGTTTTCGATGCGTCCTATGCGGCTAAACCGCTCGTGTTCGCGGGAACGCTCGGCGTGCTCGGACGTCAGCACGTCGATAAAGACGCGCGGGTCGGCGATACGCTCTTCTGCGTGGGCGGAGCCGTGGGTCCCGACGGTCTACGCGGAGCCGTGATGAGTTCGCGCGATTTGCGCGCCGATGATTTCTCGGGCAGCGCCGTTCAGGTCGCTCAGCCTTTCGTACAGCGTTGTCTCACCGAGTTCTTGATAGAGGCTCGGGACCGGGGCCTGATTTCGACCGTGACCGATAACGGCGCGGGAGGGCTTGCTTCGAGCATCGGCGAAATGGCTCAGAGCACTCAGGGTGCCGCGATCGATCTTTCACACCTTCGCACCAAGTTCGAAGGCCTCCATGGATGGGAGCGCCTGCTCTCCGAAAGCCAAGAGCGCATGTCCGTTGGTACGCGTATCCCGGAGGCCTTCAAACGTCTCGCTAATGAGTGGGGCGTCGAATGGGATGAGCTCGGGAAGCTGACGTCTTCGAAGCGATTTGAAGTCCTCCTGGACGGCAAAAACCTCATCTCGCTTTCGCTTGAATTTCTGCACGACGCGTGTCCGCGTATGAAACTCGAAACGTCCTGGACCTGGAAAAAAGAAAAAGCGTTACTCGCCAGCGCACTTGCCCAGAACGTACCGAGTGCCGCCACCGCCTTCAAAACCTTCGCACGCTTGCTGGCCTCCACGCATCTCTCGTCACGCGAGGGTGTTGTGAGACGCTTCGATCACGAGGTGCAGGGCCGCACGCGCAAACTTCCCTTCGGAGGCCGCACCGAAGAATCCCCGCAGGACGGCTCTCTCCTCGAAATCACTGAAGACCCGACGCGCGAAACTTTCGTGGCGCTCGGTCATGGTCTCGCGCCGTGGCGCAAGGATATTCACGACAATGTCCTGCATTCACTCGACGAATCCGTGAGGCAAGCGATCCTCGGCGGTTTGCGCATGAACGAAGCCGGATTCCTCGATAATTTTTCCTGGCCCGATCCGCTGCCTTCAAAGACGCGTCCCCAGTCTGAACGTATTCTGTGGAAACTCTTGCGCACCTGCGAGCTCCTCAGTTCCGCGACCCGCAGCTGGGACGTACCCTTCGTAAGCGGCAAAGACTCCATGAAAAACAACACCGAAGGTTTCGATATCCTCGAGACCCTCGTGGTGAGCGTCGCCGCGAGCGCCGAATCGCCACTCGCGGTTCCCCACGGGTTTTTCACGCGTCCGAACGACGTGGTCTTCTACCTACCGCCGCTGCGCGCGTCGCTCCGCGACTCGATGTTAGAGCGCGTGAACGCGACCACTTTCACGAGCGACCGCTGCTTACTCTTGGGCGAAAATGTTACGGATCTCGACGCCGATCTCGACCGCTTGCTCTTCCAGATGAAACAGCGTTACGAGAACGTCGGCGAAGCGGTGAGACGCGGTCTCATTCGTGCAGCCAAAGACATTTCCGAAGGCGGACTCCTCACGGCCGCTTTCGAGATGTGCCTCGGGCGTCAGGTCGGTTTGCAACTCGAGTTTGAAAGCTGCGATGTGGAAACCTTCTTTTCGGAAGGTCTCACGGGCTTTGTTCTGACGTGCGACGTGCACCGCATTACGGAGCTGGAAAAACTGCTCCCTGATATGAAACGCCTCGGCGTCGTGATGAAACCTTTCGTCATGCGTTGGGGCCGCGACACCGAATGGGATCTCGAAAAACTTCGTCAAGCTTACCGCCATCGAAGCACTCAAGGATTTTGGAGCTAATCATGAATGCGTATGTCTTAAAAGGCTGGGGTATCGAATGTGACGAAGAGATGAAGCGCGCTGCGATCGCTTCGGGTTGTTTCGGCGAAGTGCGGGAACTCGTCCTCCCGAAAATTTCGACCGAGAATTGGGCTAGCATCGCGTGGCCATTCGAAAAGGGAGATTGGGTTCTCCTGCCGGGAGGATTTTCTTTCTCCGATCATTTCGGCAGCGGTAAACTGCTCGCTCTCTGTCTACGCGACCGAGGATTCTTCGAAAAGGTTAACGAGCTGGGACTGAACCTTCTGGGAATCTGTAACGGTTTTCAGGTCCTCACAGAATCGGGAATTTTCGGCGCTTCGACCAGGCTTCTCGCCAACGCTCCCGGCGGTTTCAGAAACCGCTGGATTACGCTGAAGGCACCTGACAAAAACATTCGACTTCCGGTGCGGCACGGGGAAGGTCGCCTCGTATGGGACAACGACCTTCCGGTCGGAGTGAAAGCTTTCCTGCATTACGCCGACGAAGATTTCCGCAACGGCAGCCGCGAACTCGTTGCGGGACTCATCTCACAACAAGGAAAATCGCTCATCTGCGGTATGATGCCTCATCCGGAAATCGCGCTCTCTCCGCTCGACGACCCCGATACTTTTGCGACCGATTACTTCGAACAACATCGGCAGGGACTATGGCAAGAAGAAGGCGCGGGTCTCGCGCTCTTACGCAAAATTTTTAATAAGGAAATTCTCTAGTGAAACAGTGGGCTCTTTTCTCTCTTACCGATAAGACTAACTGCGAGAAACTCGCTAGCCATTTCGCGAAGCAAGGCGTCGGTCTGCTGGCCAGCGGAGGTACGAAAAAATACCTCGAGGAACACGGTCTCGCCGTCACCGACATCTCCGACTTCACCGGCGAGCCCGAGCGCTTCGGCGGTCGAGTGAAAACGCTGCATCACAAGGTCTACGCATCGCTCTTGCTTCGGCCCGACGATCCGAACGACATCAAACAGTGGCCCGAAGGTCATCGTATCGTCGCGGTAGCCTGCAACTTCTATCCTTTCGAACAAAAAGGCCGCGCGTCGAAAGACTTCGACGAACTCGTAGAGTGGATCGATATCGGCG
>JBDSDI010000185.1:0-5668 GCA_039920645.1 Bdellovibrionota bacterium
ACGCGTTGAGAGCCGACGCCCATGGCGATTCCACGCTCTTCCGCGAGCCGAGCCAGCGAAAGATTGACGCCTTCGCCTCGGGGTGTTCCGCCGGTCATGCTGGAAATGAGAAAGGGAGCTTTCAAAGGAAGGCCGAGAAATTCGGTGGAAACGTCGATCAGGTCGCAGTTCGCATCGGGCAACGCGCGATGGGGAAGGCGAATCGCGTCCCAGCCCGCTGCAGTTCCGCTGGAAACATCGGTCGTCAGGCAAACCTCGAGATGCTCATCCTTTCGGAGCAAGGTCTCGCGGATTGCGAGCTCACCGGCTCTTAAGAACTGCTCTTGCTGCGACATCAGAGCTTCTTTAATGGAGCCCACCGACTTCACTCAACGTTTTTAAGCACCAAAGCTCAGTTTTTAACCGAGCTTTGGATCTGTTGAGCGTAGAACTGGTAGGGCTTCAGTACGCAATTGAGGGGCGAAATGTCGATACGACCTTCCTTGGAGATCGCGTCCATGAGCCCCATGGCCATGGAAGTTATGGAAACGAGGTCCTCGATGCGAACCCGTTGGAATTGGCAAGTGCGTTTGCTCTTCAAGTCAGGGCGCGAGCGGTTCTCTTGATCGAGGGCCTCGAGTGCCATACCGAGTTTGGTCTTCACATTGTCGACCTGAGGTCTTTCGCGGTATTCGAGGATCTTGTTGAGCATCTTCCACATGTCGTGTTCGGCGATGTAATAGTCGCGGCGTTTTCCGAGAGGAGAAATCTTTTTGACCACCTGCCAACGCGTAAGATCTTGCAGAGTAATAGAAGCAAGAGCGGGGGAAATGTTGAGGGCGGTGCAGATGTCTTTCGCGGACGCAGGCTCGGGGCAAAGGTAAAGGAAAGCCCAGGTCATACCCATGATTTTTTTAAAGCCCCACGACTCGATAATCTGACCGATTGCTTCGCAAGTATGGCGAATAGCTTCGTAATTACCTTCTCCGAAATCCAAATCCTGAGGGACTCGGTCACTCTCTTCGACGGCTTCATTGTCGAAAATGTGTTCGGGGTCTTCAATCTTAGGAAGCTTCTTAGGTGCAGATTCTTTCTTAAGAGTTTTCATAGTTCAGATATTTCACCTTTTTATAAAATTTGTAAATTCAACACTGGGGAAAGGTTTGAAGACAGCTAAGAGCTTGTTTTTCATTGCAATAACTTGACCACCCTCAGTCTGGGGAAAGCTTTCCCAAAATTTCCTACTTTCGGGGCAAATTCTGGTCTTTGAAAGATGTTCACGAGAACCCCCGGAGGCTAAAATTTGACGCATTGAATTATTTGTCTATGGAATTTCGCTCGAAAAATTCAGGGCTTCCATAGTGACAAAGAAAAGCTTCATGGTGTAGTCACGTCCCATACGTTTTGCCCAGAGTGTCGCGGCTTACCGCCCGCCTCGAGCAGAACAACTTGATATTGGACTGGAAATGCAGCTGGTGACTCAACCCGAAAATTCGATTGAGACCCAAGATTTTGCATAAATTTTAAGGAGTGAGAGGACCACAATGGCAAAGGAAAAATTTAACCGCGATAAGCCCCACGTCAACATCGGCACTATCGGTCACGTCGACCACGGCAAGACCACTCTGACTGCCGCAATCACGAAAGTGTTGTCCGAATCCGGCGGCGCTATCTTCAAGGGTTACGATCAGATCGATAACGCTCCTGAAGAAAAAGCTCGTGGTATCACGATCAACACTTCGCACGTCGAGTACGCAACGGCTAACCGCCATTACGCTCACGTGGATTGCCCCGGACACGCCGACTACGTCAAGAACATGATCACTGGCGCTGCTCAAATGGACGGCGGTATCCTCGTCGTTTCCGCTGCTGACGGTCCTATGCCTCAGACGCGCGAACACATCCTTCTTGCTCGCCAAGTCGGTGTTCCTGCTCTCGTCGTCTTCATGAACAAGTGCGATATGGTCGACGACGCAGAACTCCTCGATCTCGTCGAACTCGAAATCCGCGAACTCCTCTCGAAGTACGAGTATCCAGGAGACGATATTCCGATCACCCGCGGTTCCGCTCTTAAAGCCCTCGAAGGCGATAAGAGTGACCTCGGCGCTCCTTCTATCCTTAAGCTGATGGAAAGCGTCGATAAGTACATCCCCCTTCCTGAGCGTCCAAAAGACAAAGACTTCCTCATGCCCGTGGAAGACGTCTTCTCGATCTCGGGTCGTGGAACTGTTGTTACCGGTCGCGTTGAGCGCGGTATCATCAAGGTCGGCGAAGAAATCGAAATCGTAGGTATCCGTCCCACTGTGAAGTCGACCATCACCGGCGTCGAAATGTTCCGCAAGCTCCTCGATCAAGGCGAAGCTGGCGACAACATCGGAGCACTCCTCCGCGGCACGAAGAAAGAAGAAGTCGAACGCGGTCAAGTTCTTTGTAAGCCCGGATCTGTGAAGCCCCACAAAAAGTTCACGGCTGAAGCGTACATCCTGAAGAAAGAAGAAGGCGGCCGTCACACGGCATTCTTCAACGGCTACCGTCCCCAGTTCTACTTCCGTACTACGGACGTTACTGGAACGATCGAGCTTCCTGCAGGAACCGAGATGGTCATGCCCGGCGACAAGATCTCCGTCACCGTCGAGCTGATCACCCCGATCGCAATGGAAAAAGAACTCCGCTTCGCTATCCGCGAAGGCGGCCGTACCGTTGGCGCTGGCGTCGTTGCCGGCATCATCGAGTAATCGGATTTGAATTTTTGAAATTAGGGGAGTCCTCGAGTGAGGGCTCCCTTTTTTGTCGTTAAGGGGGTCAGTAGCTCTAATTGGCAGAGCGAGGGATTCCAAATCCCTAGGTTGTAGGTTCGAACCCTACCTGACCCGCCAATTTTGGAATATTTAGGAATTCAACTCATGACGTCGATTCAAAAATACGTAAACGCACTCTTTCTTTTTGCCGCTGCGCTCGTCTGGCTTATCGTAAGCCACTACACAGGCGTTGTTATCGGTTATTTCCAGCTCGGCCGCACCCTCGGTGTTGGAGTCGACTTTCTCGAACACGGGCTGCCTCTCGTCGCAGCCGTCGTCACTTTTATAAGTTTACGCAGTAATACCTTTACGTCTCGCTTTGCGACCGACGCAATCGGTGAGCTTATTCGCGTGCAATGGCCCTCCCAAAAAGACGTTACTATGGGAACGATTGTCGTCATTATCACCGTAATTGCATCCGGAATTATTCTGGGCTTCCTCGATATGGGGATTGTCGGTCTCGTTCGCACCATCATTGGAGCCTGAAAAAAGTCAATTCCCTCGCATTTTCAAGTTGAAAGCGGGGCGTCTATTGCTTAGGAAGTCGAGTCTATGTCCGAAGAAAATACGCAAAACTCAGGCCAAGCCGAAGCACCTGCCCCCGGTAAGGCTGATCGCGCGAACCTGAAATGGTACATTGTCCACGCTCAATCCGGCCTTGAAAATAAGGCAAAAACGGCTCTTCTCGAGCGCGCAAAGCGTTTGGGCAAAGAAGACTTTTTCGGCGAAGTCCTTATTCCTACGGAATCTGTCGTCGAACTCAAAAAGGGACAGCGCAAGTCCAGCCAGCGCCGTTTCCTTCCGGGCTACATGCTCGTGCAAATGGTACTCAACGAAGAGACCTGGCACATCGTCAAAGACACCCCCCGCATCAGCGGTTTTATCGGAAATGCTCGCAATCCTCCTCCGGTTCCGGAAGCGGAAGTTCTGCGCATCTCCAGTCAGATGGAAGAAGGCGCGGCTAAACCCGTTGCTAAGTATTCCTTCAAGGACGGCGACACGGTCCGCGTGATCGACGGCCCTTTCTCCAACTTCAACGGCACCGTCGAAGAAGTGAAACCGGAGAAAAACAAACTGCGTGTCCTCGTGTCGATCTTCGGTCGCGCGACTCCCGTAGAACTCGACTTTATTCAAGTCGAAAGAATGTAACCCGCGTGAGACGTCCCCCCGGGGTGTCTTGCGTTTTTACTAGGAGAACGAAGTGGACCTCGGGTCTGCAGAGTTCGTAAGGACTAGGAGAAAATATGGCTAAAAAGGTCACAGGATTTATTAAGCTCCAAATTCCTGCAGGAAAGGCCAACCCGGCTCCTCCTGTTGGTCCTGCCCTTGGTCAACATGGCGTGAACATCATGCAATTTTGCAAAGAGTTCAACGCTCGTACCCAAGCGCAGTTGAAAGACGACCTGATCATTCCGATCGTGATCACCGTCTTCTCGGACAAATCCTTCACGTTCATCACCAAGACTCCCCCCGTGGCAGTTCTGTTGAAAAAAGCGGCGAAGATTCAGTCCGGTTCCGGCGTTCCCAACAAAACCAAAGTTGGAAAAGTTTCGGAATCTCAGGTCAAAGAGATCGCTGAACTCAAAATGAAGGATCTCAACTGTCACACCGTAGAGTCGGCTATGTCGCAAGTTCGCGGCACCGCTCGTTCGATGGGACTTGAGGTCAAGTAAGGAGAAGCCATGAGCAAAAGACATGAAAAAAATCTGGCTCTCTTTAACGCCGAAAAGAAGTACATGACTGCGGAAGCTTTCGGGATTCTCGAGAAGTTCGCAGGTACGAAGTTCGACGAAACCATTAACGTAGCATTCCGTCTCGGAGTCGACGTGAAACAAGCCGACCAGCAGGTTCGTGGCGCAACCACGCTTCCGAATGGTCTCGGCAAAAAAGTTCGCGTCGTTGTCTTCGCAAAAGGCGCAAAGGTTCAAGAAGCTCAGGACGCAGGTGCTGACTTCGTGGGCGCTGACGATCTCGTGCAGAAGATCACCGAAGGCTGGCTTGATTTCGACAAAGTCATCGCGACCCCGGACATGATGGCTACGATCTCCAAAGTGAGTCGTATCCTCGGACCCCGCGGCTTGATGCCGAACCCGAAATTGGGCACTGTTACTCTCGATGTCACCAAAGCGATCAACGAAGAACGCAAAGGTAAAATTGAGTTCCGCGCTGAAAAGGCCGGTATCGTTCATGCCCCCATCGGTAAGAAGTCTTTCGGAGCCAAGAAACTCCAAGAGAATTTCGACTCGCTCGTGGACATGATCCTGAGACTCAAGCCTGCTGCGGCAAAAGGAACCTACCTCAAGTCGGTCACCCTTTCCGGAAGCATGAGCCCTGGCATTCGTCTTGAAGTTTCTCAATTCACGTCGACGGTTAAAGAGTGAGGTGACAGATGAAACGCGAAGAAAAAGTTCAGAATGTTGAAGACCTAAAAGTTAGCTTTGCTAAGGCAAACGCAGCTTTTGTTACGCATTACCGCGGCATGACCGTCGAAAAGCTCTACGAGCTTCGTAAGAAGGTCCGTGCTGGTCAAGGTGAAGTCTGCGTTATCAAGAACCGTCTCGCTCGAATTGCTGCTAAAGGCACATTCCTTGAAGGTATTGCTGACGATTTCAAAGGTCCCGTGGCCCTCATCCTTGCGTACAAGGATCCTGTAGGCGTCGCCAAGGCCATTGTTGATTCCCTGACCGATGACAGCCCACTGGCCGTTAAAACGGCTTCCTTAGAAGGCAAGAAAATCAACGAGACCGATATCAAGGCCTTGTCGAAACTGCCGGATAAGCAAACCTTGCTGGCGATGCTTTGCAGCGCTCTCCAAGGTCCTTCCCGTAACTTCGTTAACGTCCTCGCGGCAATGCCTCGTGGATTGGTTAACGTCATGGTCGCCGTCAATG
>JBDSDI010000186.1:0-8683 GCA_039920645.1 Bdellovibrionota bacterium
GCTGCGCAGGCGGATGCGCGTGTCGAAGCGGCTGGGATAAACGGGGGAATTTTCGGGGACGTAGTAAACTTTGTCGTTCTTATTCATATTCAAAACTCCTTAAGCGAGCGTAACGGACTTATCGAGGTAGACGTCTTGGACGGCGTTCAAGAGCTGGACGCCTTCTTTGAAGGGACGTTGGAACGCTTTACGGCCAAGGATAAGACCCATGCCGCCCGCGCGCTTGTTAATGATCGCAGTCTTCACGGAATCCGCAAGGTCCGAAGAGCCTTTGGACTCGCCGCCCGAGTTGATCGTGCCGATCTTGCCCGCGTAGCCGTTGAGGACTTGGTAACGGCAGAGGTCGATCGGGTTATCGCCTTTGGTCCACTCGTAGATGCGCTTGTCTGTCTTGCCGTGCTTCGTGGCGAGATAACCCCCGTTGTTGGTGGGAAGCTTTTGCTTGAGGATATCGGCCTTGATGGTGGCACCGAGGTGATCGGCTTGACCGGTCAAGTCGGCACTCGTGTGGTAATCCACGCCGTCGACCTTGAAGCCGTTGTTACGGGTATAACACCAGAGGATCGTGGTCATGCCGAGTTCGTGCGCGAGCTCGAAGGCTTCCGCGACTTCGTGGATCTGACGACGGCTTTCTTCGGCGCCGAAGTAAACGGTCGCACCCACCGCAACGCAGCCCATATCGTAAGCTTGCTTCACGCTTGCCCACATCGTTTGGTCGTATTGGTTCGGCAGACTCAAGAACTCGTTGTGGTTGAGTTTGAGTACGAAAGGAATCTTGTGAGCGTACTTACGCGCCTGGATCGAGAGCACGCCGAGCGTGGAGCAAACCGCGTTGCATCCGCCTTCGATCGCGAGCTTCACGATATTTTCAGGATCGAAGTAGATCGGGTTCGGAGCGAAGGATGCCGCTGCTGAATGTTCCACGCCTTGATCGACGGGGAAGATCGAAACGTAACCCGTGCCGCCAAGACGGCCGTGGTTCAGAAGTTGTTGCATGCTACGAAGAACGGGAATGGGACGATCGCTGTGGGCGAAAACTTGGTCGACCCATTCAGGATTTGGAGTCTTCAGTTGATCGGCCGTAATACCGACGCATTTGTGATTGAGGAGATTGACGGCTTCTTGACCCAAAAGTTCTTGGTAATTTAAGGACATAGGCTATGGGATTTAGTGGAGATCACGCGGCTTGGCAAGAACGGATATGCCCGAGAAACGGGGTCTAAGGTCTCGGTCGCGAATCCGCCGAAGTGCCTAGGAATACTAGGTCTTAAAGGCGCGGAGCTCAGCTGCAAGGAGCTCACTCAAGCGCCGCGAAGGTCTTGGGCGGCGCATTCGAGCTTCGGTGGATCTCCCCCTAGCAGTTCGGCACCTTAAAATAGCTCCCCCCCCCGAGTGTCGAAGATGCGTTTCCATTGAGACCCGGGCCGGGCCTTTCCGATTCACTTGGCCCAATGTCGTCACAACGGCAGATACAAAGAGTCGAGAGATTGCTTAGTGATCGTCCTCGAAAGACGTTGGTTGGCGTACGCCGCGGGAGCTGCACTTCGCACAAGCACCCAATAGCCCGTCGCATTTGAAATGAGAAATCACCCGTCAGCAAAAATACCATCGCTACTTTTTCGTTGCCTCAGCTTGAGGCCCTGCTATAAAAATTTCATGAGAGCGAAGAATCCGAAGCGAAAACTTGGCGCCAGCCGCCAGCTCTCGTTACTCTCAACCTGGCAGAAGGATCGCTTCGCGTTCGGGGGATCACTCCTCAGAAAGTCGCACGCGAAGACAAAACGCCCGTTCTCAAAGAAGCTCGCCATCCATATCGTGCTGAGATCCTCGCAGGCTAAAAACGCGAAGTCGTTTCTTCGCCAAGGACGTCGGGTGGATACGATTCTCATGGATGAGGCCGCAAAGCGCAGCGTAAAACTTCATGGCGCCGCCAACGCGGGTAATCATCTGCATCCCCTCGTGCAAGCCCCGTCGCGCGAAGGCCTCAATGCGTTCATGAGGTCCGTATCGGGCCGCATCGCCATGCTGGTGACGGGAACTCGCAAGGGCAAGCCTCTTCAGTCTCTTGGGGCTGAAGAATTGCTTGTGAAATTTTGGGACCAGCGCCCCTTCTCCCGACTCGTCTCCCTCGGTCGTGATTTCCTGAACACGCTCAGCTATATCTCGCTCAACTCCACGGAGTCGGCGGGGGTCACTCGCAACAACGCGCGTACCATGTTCCGCGAAATCCGCGAGCGGCTCAAGCGTGGAGAGATGCCTCGCTCACCCAATCTCATCGCCGCCGGATTTGTCTGACGTCGTTAAACTTACGGATGGTGAATTTTCGAATATCTACCGTGGCATTGCGTCTGACAGTGATTTTCGCCTCACTCGCCGTTCTTAGGTCGGCTTAAGCAGACCGCGTAGCTTCAATAGAATCGAGTTGTTCCCCATTGATGCCTAAATCTCGTCACCAACTTGAAGACCCCGTCTTTCGGAAGCGCTTCCCGGATGAACCGTATCTAGATTCATTTCTCGCGTTTGGTCCAAAGCATCTCGTTCTCTCGCGCCGTGAGAACACGCGCTCGTTAAGCTCTAAACAAGTGCTCAAAACATCATTGTAGAAAAATTCATTGAATCGACTTCAAAACCCGTTTTGATCGGAAACTTTTTTGTACCAATGGCCGCTCGCTTTGACGTGGCGGTCAAGGGTTCGGCGATTCACGAAGAGGAAGCCGTAGCGTTTCTTGAAACCGTTCACCCAGGAGAAATTGTCCATCAGCGCCCACATGTAATAGCCCTTAAGATTCACGCCGTCCTGGAGTGCACGGTGTGCGACCTTGAGATGTTCGGTCACGAACTCGATGCGGCCTCGGTCGTCGACCGTATCGTCGTCGTTGAGACTCTCTTGCATGCCGATGCCGTTTTCGGTGATGTACACCGGAATTCCCGGACGGTACTCCTGCGCGCGCATCAGTAGATCGTAAAGACCTTCGGGGAAAATTTCCCAACCCCAGTCCGTGAACTTGCCCTGCGGGTTTCGCACGAAACGGAAGAGATCCTTGATCGCAAAAATGCAGGACTCGTCCTTATTGCCGGACGTGTTCAGGTGATAGGCGGACTCGGGCGCATCGGCGCTCGCGAAGTGCGGGTAGTAGTAATTTACGCCGATGAAATCGACGGTGTCGGCTTTGATCTCGGCAAGTTCCGCCGAGGTGTGAGCGGGGAGCAGTTTGTCGTCTTTGTAGAGCGTCCACACGTCATCGGGATAACGACCCTTGAGCGCGGGATCGATGAACCAGCGATTCAAAACTCCGTCAGCGATGCGCGCCGCTTTGATGTCGGCGTCATTGGCCGGATCCTGCGGATAGATTGTCGACATGTTCAGCACGAGGCCGATTTGTCCGTCGTTACCCGATTCGCGAAACGCACGAACAGCGCGGGTGTGCGCGAGAATATAATTGTAGGCGACTTGAATCGCGGAGCGATGACTCGTCTTGTTCGGCGGATGCAGACCGGTAACGTAACTCTGCAGTGTGGTCCAACCGGGTTCGTTGAGAGTCGCCCAGAGTTTCACTTGATCACCGAAGAGCTCGAAACACGTGCGTGCGTAGCGCACGAAGAGATCGACCGTCGATTTGTTTTCCCAGCCACCGCCGGCGACCAGCGCTTGCGGCAGATCCCAGTGGTAGAGCGTGACGTTGGGCTCGATGCCGTTCGTGAGCAGTTCGCTAAAGAGCGCGCGATAAAACGCCACGCCCTCTTCGTTCACGGCGCCCGAAGCATCGGGATAGATGCGCGTCCACGCGATCGACATGCGGTAGCCTGTATGTCCGGTCTCCTTCATGAGACGCACGTCTTCCTTGAAGCGATGATAATGATCGCACGCAACTTCGGGGCTTGAGCCATCGAAGATCTTCTCGGGATGCTCGCGGCAGAAGACGTCCCAGTTCGATGCGCCCTTGCCACCCTCTCGAGCGGCACCTTCGATTTGGATCGCGGCCGTGGCCGAGCCCCAAACGAAACCTTGGGGAAAAACGTAATCGAGCTGAGAAGTCATCGCGTCCTTAAGCGCGTCCGAGAAGTTCCGCCATATCGGAGCGCAGGTTGTCGGAGCGCGTTCCGAAAACGGCTTGCACGCCGTTGCCAGAAACGACAACGCCCGCCGCGCCGAGTTCCTTTAAGCGCGCTTGGTTCACCGTCGCGGGGTTTTTCACTTCGATGCGCAAGCGCGTGATGCACGCATCCAAAGTCGAAATATTGTCGCCGCCGCCGAACGCGTCGACGAGTTGGCCCGCGAATTCCGCACCGGCCCCGCCGACCGCAACAGGGACGTCGTC
Source organism: Bdellovibrionota bacterium (assembly GCA_039920645.1). GTDB lineage: Bacteria > Bdellovibrionota > UBA2428 > UBA2428 > UBA2428 > CAMCVE01. Next base: position 4,320 of record JBDSDI010000186.1, read on the forward strand.
GGCCTCGGCTTCACGGCCGGGAGTGGGCAGATTGAAGGTCGTGATTACGAAACGGAAGACCACGTAGTAGACCGCGGCATAGATCAGGCCGACGCCCAGCACGAGCACTCGGCCGGAGCCGAGACCGCTCACCCAGTGGTGGATGAAGTAATCGATGAAGCCGTGCGAGAACGCGAATCCCAGACGGATACCGAGCAGGTTACAGATCACAAAGGCGAGACCCGCCAGCACCGCGTGGATCGCATAGAGGGCGGGCGCGACGAAGAGGAAGGCGAATTCGATCGGCTCCGTAATACCGGTGAGGAAGGATGTGAACGCCGCCGAGATCATCAGCGAACCGATAACGGCGCGACGTTCAGGCTTCGCACAGTGCCACATCGCGATCGCCGCCGCCGGAAGACCGAACATTTTGAAGAGGTAACCGCCGGAGAGCAGACGTCCCGCCGTGGGATCGCCCGCAAAGAAGCGCGGCACTTCGCCGGTGATGGACTGGCACATTTCGGCATTCGTGCGCATCGCCTCAATCGCGCAGTCGATGCCGGGCTTCAGTGGCTTGTAGTACTGACCGACTTCGAAGAAGAAAGGAACGTTCCAGATATGGTGCAGGCCGAAGGGAATCAGCGCGCGCTCAACGACACCGTAGATACCGCTCGCCATGACGGGATTCCCGTGCGACGCCCAGTCCGAGAAAGCACGGATGGCGTTGCCGATCGGAGGCCAGATGAAGCTCAGCACGATACCGGTGGCGATCGCCGCAAAAGCGGTAACGATCGGCACGAAGCGTTTGCCCGCAAAGAAGCCGAGATAGGACGGCAGCTTGATGCGGTAATATTTGTTGAACATGTAGGCCGCGATCGCACCCGCGATAATGCCGCCCATGACGCCCGTATCGATCGAATCGATACCCATGATTTTTGCACCGGGAACGCCAAGGTGTTTTGCCATGGTTCCGAGAGTTCCGTTTAGAACCACGAAGCCTACGACTGCGGCCAGCGCCGCAACGCCGTCGTTATTGGTGAAGCCCAGTGCAACACCGATTGCGAAGAGAATGGCCAGCGAACCGAAGATCGGCGAGCCCGCGTTCTGCATAATCTCTAAGAGGGTACGGACCCAAGGAGCCAGCACCATACCGCTCTGGTCCGCGTTCGTGAGGAAGGCTCCGGCGCCGAGCAAGATGCCCGCTACCGGCAGGACCGATACGGGCAGCATCAGGGATTTTCCGAGCTTCTGAAGAGTGGCAAAAATTTTCATGTGGAGGGTCTCCCTTTAAGGTCATTTCTTTTGCGAGCCTCAGCCTGCATTAAAATCGATTCGATGTCCGCGGAACGAGACTGTTTCATGACCTCGTCGCGGAGCGCTTCCGCTTCTTTCATCGTCCAGCCGCTGAGCTGACGGCGCGAGCGAAGAATGGAGGTCGGAGCCATGCTGAATTCGTCGAGGCCCATCCCCAGAAGCAGCGGCAAGTGCGCCTCGCTGCCGCCCATCTCGCCACAGACGCTCGTCTTTCGTCCGAACTTGTGGGCGTTCTCGATCACAGTGCGCATGAGGCGCAAAACGGCCGGATGAAAAGGATCGTAGAGATTCTGCACGCGTTCGTTGAGGCGGTCGACGGCAACGGTGTACTGAATGAGATCGTTGGTGCCGATACTTAGGAACTCGCAGTGTTGAGCGAGAATGTCAGAGATGATCGCGGCCGAAGGGATCTCGATCATGACGCCGACGGGCACGTGATCGGCAATCTTCACGCCGCTGGCGACAAGTTCCTTACGAACGGCCTCGAGGTGTTCTTTCGCCGCGAGAAGTTCTTCGAGGGACGCGATCATCGGGAACATGATGCGCAGGTTTCCGAAAGCGCTCGCTCTGAGCATCGCGCGGAACTGGGTGCGCAGGATCTCGGGATGCTCGAGGCAATAGCGGATCGCGCGATATCCCAGGAAGGGATTGTCTTCGTGACCGATATCTAAGTACGCAAGCGGCTTGTCGCCGCCGACGTCGAGGGTGCGGATGGTGACCGGCAGCGGAGCGAGACCTTCGAGCACGGCTTTGTAGGCCTGGAACTGTTCTTCTTCCGAAGGCGCCTCCGTGCGATCCATGAAAAGAAATTCCGTGCGGTAAAGCCCCACCCCCGCAGCGTCGTATTTCCTGACGCCCGGCAGATCCTCAGGACTACCGATGTTAGCGACGATCTGAGTGACGCGTCCGTCGGCGCTCGTGTTCGACTGACCCACGAGAGTCATCAGCTCGAGTTTTTCGCGTTTTTCGATCTTCTGTTTTTCGAGAAATACGGCGCGGGTCGCGTCGTCCGGATTTACCACCACCTCGCCCGTTTCACCGTCGAAGGCGATCCAGTCGCCGTTCGTGACGACTTCGGTGATGCGGCGAAGGCCGAGCACTGCGGGAATCTCAAGCGTACGTGCGACGATCGCCGTGTGGCTCGTCTTGCCGCCAAGATCCGTGAGGATGCCGAGGATTTTTTGGGGATTCATCGCAGCGGTCTCGGACGGAGCCAGATCGCGGCAGACCAAGACAACCTCGTCCTGGATTTCGGAAAGATCGGTGACCGCAACACCGGCCAGTTGACGAAGGACCCGATCGGCCACGTCGCGCACATCGGCGGCGCGTTCGCGCATGTATTCGTTGTCCATCGCTTCGAACATAGCAGCGGCTTGACGTGCGACCTCGTCGAAAGCCGCGAGCGCATTGAGTTTACGGCTACCCACGATCTCGACCGTCGTATCGACGAGTTCGGGATCTTCAAGAATCAGAAGGTGCGCATCAAAAATGGCCGCCTTGTCGGCACCGAGATTTTTCAGAGCCCGGTCGCGCACGGCCTCGAGACCGATCTTCGCTTTCGCAATGCACGCGCGGAAACGCGCGATTTCAGCGTCGACGTTTTGGACCGAGCTTTGATCGATCAGCAACGCCGTCGTTTGAACGAGCCGAACTCGGCCGACGACAATTCCATGCGATGCGCTTTTTCCGTGAAGATTCATGCCGATTTAGAGTTGGAATTTTTTGGCGACGAGATCCACGAGGGCTTCGACGGCCGCGCTCGCATCGGCACCTTTGGCGGTGATCGTAATTTCGGCGTCTTTAGCCAGGCCGAGGCTCATCAGTGCCATGATGGATTTACCGTTCTTGGCCATGCCGTTCGCGCGAACTTCGACGGTCGAGACAAACTCGGACGCTTTCTTCACGAAAAGACCCGCAGGGCGGGCATGAAGACCTTCTTCATTGAGAATACGAACCGTCTTTTCCATAGCGATGCTCCTTAAGTTCCTTAGGACTTTCTCAGAACGCGCAGCACGGGGTCTCCGCGCTTCACCGTTCCGGAGCCCAGGAGTTCCAAACTTCCTACCGCATCCCTATTCGTGATCACGATCGGGGTCACGGTCGATTTTGCGTTGGCGCGAACATGCTCGAGGTCGAACTCCAGCATCACGTCGCCCGTACGAAGCTTCTGGCCTTCGCTTACGCGAGGCTTGAAACCGACACCCGCAAGTTTCACGGTATCGATCCCGACGTGAACCAGAACTTCGAGGCCGCCGGGACCCGTAAGACCGATAGCATGACCGGTCCGGAAAACCTGTGCCACCTGACAGTCGAAAGGAGCGACGACCAGGCCTTCGTTAGGCTCGATCGCGAAGCCATCTCCCAGAACTTTGCCCGCGAAAATGTCGTCGGGAACTTCCGAAAGGGGGAGAAGGCGACCGCCGAGAGGTGCCGACAGAACAAGAGTTTTGTCGGATTCACCCGACTTACCGAAGAGTTTACCAAATACGGACATGGGGACTGAAGTAACCCGATCTCGGCAGTGGGGTCAAAGGGGTATGCGGTTGCTGACGAAATGCGTCACTTAAATGCGCATGAGCGAGGTGCGCTCGAGCTGAGCGCCGTCGATCTTGGCAGGAAGAGACGAACCTTTCCAACGAGCGCTCTGATAGCCACCCTCAAGATTGTACGAAAAGCTTTGCACTTTCGCGTCGATGATTGCATTGAAACCGAGTTGGGCAGCGAGATAAGCCATCTTGAGAATCGTGATGCGACGGTCTTCGCAGATCTCGACTGAAACCCGCGTCGTATGACGCTCGATCACGTGGACGTAGCCGTTATAATCACGGGTCACGAAATAGACGCCTTCCGCTTTGGCCGCGATCTCTTCGTAAGCTGCAAACGGAGCCGCCACGTGGGTGTCGTAGCAGCGCGCACAGTACATCGAATGGCTCAGCTCGATCGGAATCTTCGGAAGGAGTACGAAAGCATCCGTGCCCAACGTCTCGATGCATTTTTTGCAGACCATGGCCTCGCAAAGACGACAGGTCTTCGTGGCTTTGGGACCGTTGCAAACGGCACAAACGGTCGGG
>JBDSDI010000187.1:0-4812 GCA_039920645.1 Bdellovibrionota bacterium
CGAAGGGAATGTAGCCGCTCATCGCCAGACCGGCCGCAGTTCCGATCATGTTAGATTCCGCGATGCCCATATTAAAGAAACGCTCAGGGAACTTTTTCGCGAAATGCTGGGTCTGAGTGGATTTCGAGAGATCGGCATCGAGGACGACGATCTCGGGATGCGTTTCGCCGAGTTCCGCCACGCGGTCGCCGAAACTGTTGCGTGAAGCCTTAGGTTTCAATGTCGAATCGATCAGCTTGTCTTTCAAAGAAGTCATCTCAATATTTCCTTCGTCGCTCAGGTTTTCGCAGCCAGAATACGACCGCAGGCCATATCCTTACCGCCGCCGAGTTCTTTGATGGCGTCTTCGAGTTGTTCGGATTTCGGAGCGGCACCGTGCCACTGGGTAGGATGTTCCATAAAGGAAATGCCTTTACCCTTGAGCGTGTTCGCGACGATCACGTGAGGAGTCCCGCGCGCTTCGATGCGGCACTTCGCCAAAGTCTGTCTCAGCGCGGTGACGTCGTGCCCGTCGACTTCGTGCACGTCCCATCGGAACGCGCGCAACTTGTCCGTGAGCGGCTCGAGATCCATGATCTCCTTCACGGGACCGTCGATCTGTCCTTTGTTGTAATCGATCACGCAGATCAAATTTCCGGTCTGGAATTTCGGCGCGGCCATGAGCATTTCCCAGACTTGACCTTCCTGCATTTCGCCGTCGCCTAAGAGGCAGTAAACGCGTGGGAGTCGCTGAATTTTTTTCTTCTCGAAAGCGAGGCGTTCGCCGAGCGCGATACCGAGCGCGACGCTGGCACCTTGTCCGAGACTTCCCGTCGAAGCTTCCATGAGGTCGTAGTGATTGCGGTCGGGGTGTCCTTGCAGGAAGTGACCGAGCTGACGTAGATGAGCGAGCTCCGCTGCGGGGAAGTAGCCCATGAAGCTCAGTGCCGAGTAGAGAGCGGGAACTCCGTGTCCTTTGGAGAGAACGAGACGATCGCGATCCTTCGCCATATCGGCACGATTGAGGCGTTCCGTACCTGAGGTTTTCGCCACAAAGTTTTTTGGAAATCCGTGCTCGAAGTTGCCGTCGAAGATCGAAGCGACGATTTCGACGAGACTCAAGCTTCCGCCCGGGTGTCCCGAGCCTGCGGCATAGATCTGCTCGAGAATGCTTTGGCGGAGAGCTTTACGGCTGGTTTCTGAAGAAATGTTTTCTTGAGGCCACGTGAATCGACTCATGGACCCTGAATTCATTCGATCCGTGCGCGGCTTTCAAGCGATCAGAAAAAGCTTTTGGGCGATTGCCGCACTCGGCTAAAGAAGCCTCGTGTCATTTTTGCGATTTACATGCGCGAAGGCAGCTGTTTGAGGATCTTCACGACGATTCGACGATTAATCGCCTGATTCGTGGCATTAGGGATACCTCCCGGGCTGTTCGGAGCCACGGGCTCGGTATCGGCGAGACCGACGGGGCGCAGAAACTGACGCGAAATCCCGCTGCCTTCGAGCAACCTTACGACGGAACCGGCGCGAATCGATGAAAGTTCCCAGTTGCTCGGGAAGTCACGCGAGACCATCGGCACGTTGTCGGTGTGTCCCTCGACCACAATGCGGAATCCTTTAGCTTCTTTCGCGAGAACGACCGCGACATGCTCCATAAGATTTTGCGCCTGCGGCTTCATGACGGCCGATCCCGAGTCGAAGAAAAGTGCTCCGCGCGACGTAAGCGTAACACCCTCTTCGGTCTCTTCGATCACGACATCTTTATCTAAATTGACTTCCTTGAGGGTTTTTCGCAAGCCGTCCGTCAGATCGCCGTAAGGCTTCACGTATTTTCCGCCCAGGGCCTTGGACGTTTCGCGTTTAAGCTCTTCGATTTTTTGCGCATTAGGCGTCGAGAATGCGGATAAGATGACGAAAAATCCGAAGAGCAGGGTCATCATGTCGGCATAGGCGACGAGCCAGTTGCCTTCGCCTTCTTCTTCGACGTGCTCCGGAACGTTTGCCAGATCCGTGCGCGCCTTTTTCAACTGACGACGCAGTTTTTCGGCCTCAATAGCGGTGGGGGACGGGGGTTGACCTGCCATTGTCTCGCTTCCTTAAGTCTTCGCGAGTTTGTTGCGGTCGGCGGGTTTAAGATAGGAACGTAAGAATTCTTCGACGATCAGCGGGTGCTTCTTCGCGCGCACAAGCTTCACGCCGTCCACGATCACGCGACGTACGATGAGATCTTCATGTGACGCTTCCGCGAGGTTCTCTCCCATGGGGATGACGAAGACGTTGGCCATAATAAGACCATAGAAGGTCGCGACGAGCGCGACCGACATCGAAGGTCCTAGTTTCTGGAAAGCGCCGGGTTGCCCGAGTCCCTGAAGGAGCGAGATCATACCGAGTGTCGCGCCGCAAAGACCGAAAGCTGGAGGAAACTTTCCTAGCACTTTGTAAGTCGCGGCGTTATGTTTGTATTCCTCGTTCTGCGTCTGCAAACGCTTCTCGAGCACATCGTCGAGATCCTCTTCGCTGAATCCACCCTTGGCGAGCAGCTCGACGGATTCTCTCAGAAAGGGATTCTTGATTTCCTTGACGAGATTCGGGAGGGTCTGCCCCGCTTGTTGGCCCTTCGCGATCTTCATAATCTCGTCGATGACCAAAAAAATCTGATTGCTATTGCTGCCCGTGATGACGCGGAAATAGACCTTGAGAATATTCATGAAGTGCTTGAAAGGAAAAATGATAAAGGCGACGGAGACCGTGCCCCCGATTACAATGATAGCGGCGTGTTCGTTGAGGAAGACCTTCGGATTATCAATGCCGCTCGTCGTCGCAAATCCGACGACGCCCAAACCTAACAAGAATCCGATGGGAGAGTTCAACTTCATGGAGTCAGGTTAGCATGACGGAACTTCTTGCCCCTCCGGGGGCGGGCTGAAACCATGTAAAAAAAATGGCGCTCCCACGTTCCAACAATCCGTCGCCCGCACGCTACAATCTTCGGATGATGAAGGTTTGGATATTTGCGACTCTGGCGATTTTGACAATCTGGTCCGCGATCTTCTTCACCGCTAGGCAGGCCGACATCATTCAAAGAAGGGACCGCCAGGCCTTCGCGCTGCTCAGACTCCAAGATCGCGCACTTCTGATGGGCGAATCCGCTGTTACCCGTGACGCTGCCGACCTCGCCGAAATTTTCGATAAGGGCCAGTGGCTCGTCACGCTGCCAACCGCAACCGACACGCCCGCGATTTTCGAAACGCTTTACGGAAAGCCGCCCAGCGACTTAAGTGTCACGAGCGCCCGAGAACTTCTCAACACGTCTCGCGTAGGGAGCGGAGCGGTCGAAACGACGGCACTCAATACACGTCCTCTATGGATCGGCTTCCGTAAGGGAATGACTCGCATGTGGATTTTGGGCCAGGACCCCGAAAATTCCAAAACGAGATTCTCGGAGTGGACACCCGTGGCCACTCAGGTGGGAGGGGGGCTCTCGACACTCGTGATCATCTTCACTCTCGTCCTTCAACTCGTCGGTCTTCGCAAGAAGTCGCCCAGACTCAAAGATCCCAAGGCCGCCACATGAAAATTCTGCTCTCTTCGCTGGGCTGCGCGTGCGTCCTGGGTAGCCTCGCTTGGCTTCCGTACGTCGCGATCACACGCGCAAAACCGCAAGCGACCTCTTCTTTCGACCAGACCACGCTGCTCGGAAATCTCCAGTGCGCGAGCGGCACGTGTCTTCTGCGCCGCGCGGGATCCTCCGTCCTCCAACCGATTCCCGTCGGAGCGAAGCCTCCCGTTCTGCCCGGAGACGACGTCGTTACACTGGATGCGACAAGCCTGCTCGTAATGAATATGAGCAAAGGCGCCGAACTTCGCCTTAAATCGATTGGTTCTGTGGCTGCGCAGAAAGGCGAACACAATTTCTCCGCCGACGAACTCATTGCATCAGGAATCGCAAAGAAGCCGTCCGAAGAACAGCTCGAGAAAAAACCCAAGAAGCTCGTCAATACGAGCCTCTTCTTCCTGGGAGACCTCGAAGTGAAGCTTCACAGCCCCCTTCCCCATTCTCAGATTCTGGCGGAAAAGTTCCCTCAGAAATTCATGTTTAGCTTCACCGCCACTTTGCCCCCGCACATCAGTCGCAGCGAAGAGAAGCGGGTCGAGCAGTGGCATCTTGTGGATCTCGCCAACGAAGAGAAGATCAAACGCGTCGCCAGTCTCACTCTCGTGCGTTCCAAAGACGATATGGGCGAGGACAGGACCTTTAACTTCTCGACCTTGATTCCGATCTCCACCCCGGGAGAATACGGCTTGGTTCCCGAAGGACGACCTCTGGTCATGGAAGAAGTCAAAACCCGCTTTACGGTTAAAGATCTCAAAGGCAACCTTCGCCGTCAGCTCAAGGAAAGTCTGCAGTCCTTAAAGGAAGGCAGTCCCGATCCGGTTTTTCTCGAGCAGTGATCCGCCACGCAGCTCCGTTAAGAGCAGATGAACGCGAGCCGCTCAGGCCTTAGCGAGATCTTAATGTTTTCATTCCTCTGCCACCGCCGCGCCAAGTCGTTGATGCCGAAGACAAATAAAATCTAAACGGGAAATCAACATCCGTCGTTAACGCAAGCCGGCACAACTCCACCCCAACACTCGGGCTTTTTGGGCATTCTGAATAGAGCAACCCATTAATTTTGGAGTCTTAGGTTCCGATACATCGAGGTAGATATGAAGAACGTTTTTAGTGCACGCCTCTATTACTTACTTGCGGGTCTTCTGAGTCTGTCGGCATGTTTGCCGACGAACATCCCACTTCCGACCGCGGAAGATGGAACCACGTCGAAAGGTTTC
>JBDSDI010000188.1:0-12969 GCA_039920645.1 Bdellovibrionota bacterium
TCTTACCGCCCATTTCGGCGACGACTTTTTTGATATGGCGCTGACCGGGTTGCACGCGACTCGCTTCTTCGAGGATCTTGAGACCCACCGCGCGCGATCCTGTGAAATTGATGATGTGAATGTCGGCGTGCTTCACAAGGTGCGCGCCCACGTCTTCGCCGCGACCGGGTAAGAACTGGACGACGTCACGTGGGAATCCTACGTCGAGCATCATATCGTAAAGAATCTTCGCGATACCCGACGATTGTTCGGCAGGTTTCATGATGACGGGATTACCCGCGAGCAGAGGCGCTACAGTCATGCCGCAAAGAATCGCGAGTGGGAAATTCCACGGCGCGATCACGAGCGCAGGACCGCGACCTTGGTAACCGTAAAGATTTCCTTCGCCCGGAAGATCCGCGCGTTTGTGGGGGGTCCCCAAGCGCAGCATCTCGCCGCAGTAGAATTCGCAGAAGTCGATCGCTTCGCAAACGTCGCCGTCGGCTTCCGGCGCGGTCTTGCCGACTTCGATCATCATCAGAGCCATCAGCTCCTCATGACGTTCGCGCATCTTGTCCGAGAGTTTTTTCACAAGCGCCACACGTTCCGCGACCGGTTTGAGATTCCACGCCTTGAATGCGCCTTTGGCCACGGCGGCCGCCTCGTTGGCGAGCGCGACACTGGACACCGCCCAGCTCGATACGGCTAGCGAGCGATCATGAGGCGCGTAATGGTTCACGAGTTCCAGGGTCTCGATGCGTTTGCCGCCTACGACGGGATACGCCTTGATCGGAAGCGTTTTCAAAACCTTGGTCATCGCATTATCGAGTTTCTTGCGGGTCTCAGGCAAAGCGAGATCGCGCGGTGCCTCATTGCGGAAGCCCTCTTTCTCGGGAGCCGCCTTTTTCTCGACGACACGTTCCGAGGGATTCTTCAAAAGCTCATCTTGATCGGCGCCGCCGACGAACTTCGCGCGCAGGAAACCTTCGTTGGACGTGTTCTCGAGAAGACGACGCACGAGGTACGCCATGCCCGGAAGGATCTCGCCGACCGGCACGTACTCGCGCAAACGGTAACCCATGGAGCGCACCGCTTTCTTGAAAGGATCGGCCATGCCGAAGAGCATTTGAATCTCGAGGGATTCCTTGGGGATCTTTTTCTCTTCGGCGTAGGCCATCGAATACGCGATGTTGCGCACGTTGTGCGAGCCGAGCGCCGTAAGTACTGCGGGATAGGAGTTGAGAAGTTTTTCGGTGCAGCGCTCGAAGTTCTCGTCGCTCTGCGCTTTTTGCGTGAAGACGGGAATCTCCCAATCGTTCTCGATCGACTTGATGACTTCGTAATCCCAGTAGGCGCCTTTCACGAGCCGTACGGTGAGCGGCACGCCGCGCTTTTTCGCGAAAGCAATTACGCGGTCGAGATCCGACAGCGATGACTTCAAATAGGCCTGAACGACGACGCCGAAATAGGGATAGGACTTCAGAGCGGGTTCCGAGAAAAGTTCCTCGGCCACCGTAAGAATAATGTCCTTATAATCCATCTGCTCGGCATCGAGGTTGAGCATGACGCCGTTATCGACCGCAGCCTGGAGAATCGGACGTAGCCGCTCTTTGATGCCGTCCACCGAAGCACGGTGCGCGTAGCTATTCATCTGCGAGTAGAGCGCGGAGCATTTCACGGAAACGTTGGCGCGCGGTAGCGGACCGAGCGCCGTTTTCTCGAGGTGCTCTTGGCGTGCCCAGGGACGCACTTTTTCGGCAAGCCCATTCACGAGTTCGAGATAGCGCTGCTGATGGTCGGTCGCCTCATCGCTCGAAACAACGGCTTCGCCGAGAATGTCGACCGTGAAGCAAAGACCCTGCTTCCAGAGTTTCTCGAGCGCGGGCAGCGCCTTTTGCGAATTCTCGCCGGCAATGAACATCTCGGCCATGGATTCGACGTTCTTGCGCATGGTCCCGACGGCCACCTTGCCGATGAGTCCGCCCGTTGCAGCGACGTTCATCGCGGCTTTCATGGGAAGAGGAATTTTCACCTCATCGTCGAGGAAGTATTCTTTGATGTGTTGGGTGACGTGGCTCGCGTCGGTGAGAACGGGAAGAACGTCGACAAAACGAAACATCTGAACCTTGAAATCATGGTTCTGCATCGACCAGTCCATCATTTTTCCGGACCAGAAGCCCTTGTCGAAAAGGTTCATCGAGCTTTCGCTCGAGAGTTCAAAAATTTTACGGCCAAGTTCACGCGTGCGGGATTCGAGGTTCTTAGACATGGTCCCGGTCTACCTCGCCGCTCGGGGAACTGGCAAATACGTCAACGCTTCGAATTAAAACTTAAGAACATGCGCACGACATGAGACGCTGACGTACGTTTGACTTATCAGTCCACGTCCTGCACTTCCCTCGATCTTTTGCTGGTTTGTAGGTCGCGCTGTAACGGGCTGAACAATATCTAAAGTCCTTCTTGGTGTCAGAGGTGTCGACGTCGGTGACGACCCCACCTTTATTCACGCAATCGGCCTGTTGCGCTGAACAGTAAGCACCCGCGGTCAAATACTTATCATCGCCCCAACCGTCGCGCCGCCACCCCTTGTTGTTGTCAACCGAGGCCAACAGCGGCCAGCATTTCTCGTTCATGTCTTTACCCGTGACGGTACAGGACGCACCCGGAGTTGTGCCGGCGGCAGGGGCATCTCCACACTGCACTTGTCCATTGGAATCGATTCCAACCATAACCTGCGGAGGAGTGTTATTCTTGCAATTGAGAGCGGTGACGACAACCCCGCAATTCCCGGCCGCAGCGTCAAACGTAAGACCCATTTGCGCGCACATTTCTTCGACGGGATTCGTCACGCTCTGACCTTCGCAACTCGTGATCTGACCTGCGGCATCCGTCGTAACGAGCATCGGAATCTTTTCGGAAAATTTCTTAGCGCCGAAACTCTCACCCACGACGTCGGCATCGATTTGCACGAGAATGGCATGGTTTCCCGCGGACGGCGTACCGGTACCCGCGCCAGATAAAGGACTGAGCTGAATACGCGTTACGCGAACAGAACGCGAGACATCTCCCGCGGCGGCCACCGCAAGAAGTTTGGTTCCCCCCATCGTGATTTGTCCGATGTCGATAGCCGCGTCCTGGAAAAGCACCGGCGTTCCCGCAGCGTCCTGGAAGATACCCGCGCACTTGTTTTCTTCATAACTCACGAGCCGTACGACCGACTTGAGATCTTCGTAATCCGCGCGATTGCGAACACCTTTGACGCCCTTGTTGCTGTTACTGAGAATCGAAGCAAGTCCCAATGCGACGACCACCGATAATGAGGCGGCGATCATAACGCTCATCAAAGTCATGCCTTTAGAGTTCATAGTCATCCTGCAAGCCTATCAGAAAAGCTGCAAAGATCATCTGCTGAGAGGGCGCCGAAATTCCATCAAATGGAGCATTTCACCACGTTCGAAATACTTCTTTTCGAAATGGGTGCGGGCTTTAAAATCAGGATCCGCATCTTTTGAAATTCGCTGGTTCGCAATGATTTCCAAACCCCAGGTTTCGGTCATGCGTTCAAAGAAATCCGCAGCATAGGAATCTTCGTTGGTCGCGAACTCGAGCACGGCCTCCGCTTTCATCTTGCTCAAAAGCGCGGCCATAAACGGCATCTCGTGCCACCGTTTGTTGGACTGTGACGCTTTCGGATAAGGATTGGGATAAAGAATCATCACCCTATCGAGCGAGACGTCCGCAACGCAGTGCACGACAAAAGATTCTGCGTCGGCGTGGAAGATCAAAAAATTCTTGAGATGGGCATGGCGGGCTCGGGACTCGAGGCGTGAGAAGCGTGCGCGAGAATGCTCAACCGCAAAAAGACACGTTTCGGGATGAGTCGTCGCGTAGACCGTCGCGTGCCATCCGGCTCCAGCTCCGATCTCGAGCGCATAGCGATCGAAACCTGGGGGAGCGCGAAACGATTCGAAACCTCGCGGAGGGGGAATCTTCGAGGAATCAAAGACTCGCATTCTTGCGAGATCCCATCATCGAAATCGAAAGGCTCGAACATGCGATGAGCAAGAGGAGCATGACCGAAAGGCCTTGCGCAAAGTGCGCGGACGAAGTCTCGTGGACATCGAGGGCATCGCGTAGCGCACGCATGGCGTAACTCAGAGGATTCATGGCCGTGACGATACGAATGAAACCCGCACTGCCCTCGCCCGGGAATACCGCACCGGAAAGAATCCACATCGGCAGCAGCACGATGTTCATGATGCTGTGATAGCCCTGCACGGAATCGAGCTTCCACGCGAAAACAAAACCGAGTGACGTAAGAGCTGCACCCATGAAAAAGAGAATCGTCATCGATTCCACAAAGGCCTCGAGACCCCAATGGAAACCCGTCATGCGCGCCACTAAAAGCAGGAGGAGTCCTTGGATCACTCCGAGCGTCGCGCCACTGAGGATCTTCGAAGCGACGATCGAAACGCGAGACACCGGAGAAACAAGCACGCCTTGAAGGAAACCTTCATGGCGGTCCTCGATCACCGAGATCGTCGAGAAAATCGCGGTAAAAAGTACGCTGAGCGCGAGCGCACCGGGGAAAAAGAACTCGAAGTAACTCTCGTTGCCGCCGCCTGCATCCGCATTATGGAAGCTGTTGCCAAAACCTCCGCCGATCAGAACCCAAAAAAGGAGCGGCGTCGCCAGGGCGCCGATCAAGCGGCTGCGTTGTCTCACGAAGCGCAGCATCTCGCGGTAATAGAGAGCACCCAGAGCGTTCATGTCGCCACCAATTCCTTACCTGTTTTGCTCAGATAGACGTCCGCCAGCGTGCCGCGGCTCCAGTGAAAGCCCGTGAGCGCTTGAGCGTATTCGGAACGCACGCGCTCGAGTTCGCGAGAAAGGTCCGTACCTTCCAGACGTAGAGCGTGACCTTGCAGCGAAACGCGAACGTTCGGATTCACGAAACGCGCAACGGAGTCTTGGAGTGCTTCGAGGCCGACCCCTTCGAGCAAGAGCACTTCGGCGCCGAAATCTTTTTTGAGAGCATCAGGACTTCCCTGAGCGGCGACGCTACCGTCCGAGATAAAGATGAGCTCATCGCAGAGCTCCGCTTCTTCCATCAGGTGCGTCGTTACGAGGATCGCGGTGCGCGGAGAGACGAGCGCACGCAGGAGTTTCCAAAATTCGCGACGCGACGAGGGGTCGAGACCCGTGGTGGGTTCGTCGAGGAGAAGGACTTGAGGATCGGCCAGTAGCGTTTTTGCGAGTTCGGCGCGTCGAGCAAGACCGCCCGAGAGTTCCTTCACGCGGGAATCCTTGCGGTCCCAAATCATAAGCCCCTTCAGACGCGATTCGATACGCGTGCGGCCTTCGCTCTTGGAAAGACCCATGAGCGCAGCGTGGACCGTGAGGTTCTCGTGGATCGTAAGCATGGGATCGAGGCTCGGCGATTGGAAAGTCACGCCGAGCGAGAGACGCGCTTTGCTCGCTTCCTTGACGACGTCGATGCCATTGATGAAAGCGGATCCGCGAGACGGAAGCATCTGCGTCGAAAGAATTTTGAAGCTTGTCGACTTGCCGCTGCCGTTCGGGCCTAGCAAGCCGGTAATGCATCCGAAAGCAATCTTGAAACTGAGTCCCTTGAGAACCTCGGACGCCGTCAGAGCGTCGGAGCCCTTTTTCTGAGTTTTGGATTGCGTCTGATAACTGAAATGTAGATCGCGCACTTCAAGGGCCGAGGATGTCGCTGTCGAATTCACTCCTCAGTCTTTAGAGGAATTCTCTTCGCCCTTCCAGAGTTTCCACGCGATAATTGCAACGATCGCGATCGGCAGCAGGAAGAAAGCGGTGCTGATGACCAAAAGCTTCGGCGTAAAGGAATAGGCCTGTCCGCAGGTCGCACAGGCCGAGGCCAGGCTCGGCAGAGAGGCAAGGACTCCGAAAAGAAGGCCTTGGAGGCGCCTCAATGCATCACTCCCAGCCCTTTGCTTCAGCGGCATCGAGGTCGTCCGAAAGCGGATCGTCGGACGTCTTAGGGGACGGATGGACGGGTTTGACGTCGTGGCCTTCGGCAGCGGTGCGTGTGGGATACATGACACCACGAGCGTGTTCGCCGAAGTACTGGTACATGGGCCGGCTTGGAGTATCGGCGATCAAGGCGGCCGCATAGATAAGAATGACGATCGGCGAGGCCGCTACAATCTTGGTCCACTTATGTTCGTGGTTGAGGTGCATATAATAGTAAGCCACGAAGAAGGCCTTCGAACACGAGAACGCTACGATGAGCATCGTGATAAAGGTCTTCATGGGCTGATCATGGTGCGGAACGAATGTGAGGCTCACTTCGATCGCGGTGATGACGGCGAGCACCGCCGCGACGCGGAGGTAGATCTTGAGTTTCTCTTGGTAGCTCTGTGCGTGTTCGTGCGACATTGTCGTCATCCCCCTAGATCAGATACATGAACGTGAAGACCAGAATCCAGACCAAGTCGACGAAGTGCCAGAAGAGGCCCGCGACCTCAACTTCGTTGACGTTGCCCGAATCGTATTTGCCGGCGATGGCGCGGCAAAGAATGATAATGAGGTAGATCGAACCGACGAGAACGTGCAATCCGTGGAAGCCGGTGACAACGAAGAAGGTCGACGCGAATTGCGGAGGACCCCCGGCAAAGTTCGAAAGGCTCATGCCGAATTCGTGCATGAGGTGGTTGTATTCATAAGCTTGCATGCTGAGGAAGAGAAGTCCTCCGAGCACCGTGAAGGCCAGATACTTAATGAGTCCTTTGCGGTCTTTGAGTTCGCCCTTGGCTTGCGCGATAACCAGCGTGACCGAAGAAACGATCAGGATCGAGGTCATGATCGTCGCCCACGAGATGCCGAGAATATCGGCAGGACGCGGCCAACTCGGAATACGTGCTCTCAGAAGCGCGTAACCGAGCAAGAAACCCGCGAAGGTCATCGCGTCGGTCGCTAGGTAAAGCCACATGCCGATCTTGCCGTGCGAAGCGGGGCCGAAAATATCTTCTTTGCGAGGACGGTCGGGTCCCGCGTAGTCATGATGCGAATCTGTTGTGGAAGAATCCATTGAGCACAAGTTAGAACCCTGACGCGAAATCTTCAAGAGTTCCGGAACTTTCTTGAAGCCCCCCTGACCCTGGTCTAGTTCTGCAGACCGCAATGGAAAGCTTAGCCCCAACGAACTTCTTCTTTCCGTCGCTGAACGCCATCCTGAACGGAGCTTCCGGCGTTCTCCTGATTTGGGGCTGGTGGGCGATCAAACGCTCCGGCCGCCCCGCCTCACCCCGCGACCGCGAGCTCCATAAAAAGGTCATGTTGGTCTCTTTCGCGGTTTCGGTCGCGTTTCTGGCCTCCTATCTCTATTATCATTTCAACTACGCCTCAGTTCGTTATCAGGGCACGCCGATGATGCGCGCGGTCTACCTCGCCGTGCTGATCCCCCACGTCCTGCTGGCGACTCTCAATCTTCCCTTTATCCTGCGCACGATCTACCTTGCTCTCAAAGGTCGCTATACCGAACACGCCCGCCTCGCCCGCTGGGTCTGGCCGATCTGGACCTACGTCTCGATCACGGGAGTGCTCGTCTATTTGATGCTCTATATCTGGGTCGATCCTTCGATCGCTCCGCAACCCACGCCGTCGATCTCGGATCTCATTCCCAAATCAGGAGAAGTTTCAAAATGACTCAAGGCACCAAACCCTTCCATGTCGTCGCCGGTATCACAAGTTTTCTTACGCTCTGCCTGATCACGCTCGGCGGTTTCGTCCATAACACGGGCTCCTCGTTAGCCTGTCCCGACTGGCCGCTCTGCTTTGGTCAAATCCTCCCGAAGATGGAAGGCGGCGTCGCAATCGAGCACTCGCACCGCCTGCTGGCGAGTCTCGTCGGCGTGCTTTCGATCGCACTTGTGGTGATGGCAACCCGTCAAAAAACCGCGAGCCCCAAACTCTTTAAAGCAAGTGTCCTCGGTCTCTTAGCAGTCATCCTTCAAGGAGTCCTTGGCGGCCTTACGGTCCTTCTTAAGCTCTCGCCTTTGGTTTCAACGTTCCACCTCGGTCTGAGCCAAGTTTTCTTCGCGATCACGCTCTATCTTTTCATCAACAGCCGTCCCGGCGGCTATCCGGTGCTCGACAAAACTCCGCGCCCAAACTCCAAAGCGATCACGATTCTCGGCGTCGTGACGGGCCTGCTCTATCTGCAAATTTTGGTCGGCGCGACCGTGAGGCACACCGGTGCCGGCGCGGCGTGTGGACTCGGACATCAGTACTCGGTGCTGTGCATGGATGCTGAAACCGGCGGCACCACATGGTGGCCGTCCCAACTTCAATCCCAGTTTCATGCGCTCCACCGGTACTTCGGAATGGTGATGGTCTTCTTGGTCGTCGCCGCAAGCGTCCCGCTCATGAAGTGGGGTCGCCTGAACGGCGTCAAAGTCGTCCGCAAGATCGCGTCGTGGGCGCATCTCATTGTGCTTGCGCAAGTCGTCCTCGGAGCCCTCAGCGTCGCTACGAACTTGGGCACTCACGCCGTCACGGCCCACCTTCTTTTTGCCGCACTTCTGTGGGCTTCGCTCATGTCGCTGAACTTCCTCGTCCGCCGAGCCGTGCCTTAGATCTCAGTGGCGGGTTTTGTTATGACTTTTTTTCGAGCATGCCGGGGATCGCCAGACATTCCATGATCTCGACGCCATCGCCAGGGAAAATCGCGAAGTGCGGATGATTCAGAAAAAGCTTTGCCGCAGCGTCATGAGACGACGCTTGAACGACGGCATAGGCACACATCGCGTTCGTGATATCTGACACGCCCTCGGGCCCAACACGTTTTGTTTTTCCGAGAGGAGCACCCATCTGGACGAGACTCGCATGGTTTTTTTCGGCCCATTCCTGCCAGCCTTTCATGCCGGCCGCCTCCGCTTTTGCACGAGCTGCAGCATTCATAGCTTCCCACTTAGTGCCGGATGAACTTTGGGGCGAGCCGGTAAAAATAGCCAGATAGTTTTTCATAATTCTCATTTCCCTTTGGCGGCTTTTTCAAGTGCCGCAATATCAAGTTTTTTCATTTTCATCATGGCGGCCATGGCGCGCTCCCGACCCGCCTTATCGTATTTTGAGAAAAGTTCCGCCATCATCGTAGGAACGATCTGCCACGAGAGCCCGAACTTGTCCTTGAGCCAACCGCACTGTTGCGCTTGAGGATCGCCTCCCGCACCCAGCTTTTCCCAGTAGAAATCGATGTCCTTCTGCGTTTCGCAGTTCACCATCTGAGAGGTGGCTTCGTTGAATTTGAAGATGGAACCGCCATTCAGACCTAGATATTGCCGCCCGCTCAAAAAGAACTCCACTGTCATGACCGAGCCGGGTTTCTGACCGTGGATTTCATGACCCGCTTCTGGATACAGAATGGTATGGGTGATCTCGGAGTTGGGAAAAATCGAAGTGTAAAACTTCGCAGCCTCTTCGGCCTGACCGTCGAACCACAAACATGTGCTGATTTTCTGCATAAACACCTCCTTTGGTGGGGCGTTTTTCATAATATACCACTTAGTATGTTATGTGAAAAGAAAATGCTATTCTTTATGCTGCATGAAGCCCAAACCCGTGATCGCCAAGAAAACTCGCAGCCTGGAAAAATCGAGGAAACAGCTCCTCGAGGCGACATTTCTTGAAGTTTTTTCCAAGGGTTTCCAGGGCGTCAGCATCGACGAGATCCTGAAAAAAACCGCACTCACCAAGGGTGCTCTTTACCACCAGTTTCCGACGAAACTCGATCTCGGCTACGCACTCGTCGAAGAAGTCATCACGCCCATGATCTTGGATCGCTGGATCACGCCCCTTGAAGATTACGAAAATCCCGTCGAAGGCATCCTCTACCAGCTTCAAAGAAACATCGGCGATGCTCGCCCCGAAGATCTCAGGCTGGGCTGTCCGCTCAACAATCTTGTCCAAGAAATGTCGCCCCTCGATAAGGGTTTCCGGCAACGCCTCCAAGCCGCCCTCAACCTTTGGGTCGACCAGATGGAAACGCAGCTGAAACGGGCCAAAAAAGCCGGCCACATTAGATCCGAGGTTAACGTTCGCGATGTTGCCCTCTTTGTGGTCATGGCTCATGAGGGCTTTTACGGAATCATCAAGGGCTTCGAGGATCCTGCACTGTTTCGCCCCCTCTTTAAATCGCTGAGGTCCTATTTCTCTTCGCTCTCCTGACACGCGACGATCTTACGCAACTCCCGTCTTGAGGCCGTCGCATCCGTCACTAATGCAACGGATCATTTAGCTCATTTGACCCCACTTGAGCGCCGTCGAAATCTTTGCTCGCGATGTCGTAATCGCACAAATTCCGATCACAGGAACCCTAGGAATCCTGCAGCTTTCGCCTTAGAGTGGAGCCGTTCCTACACCGCTTGCCAATCCAGAGTCCGAGGGCTACATTTTTGCCACCCGGTCTCGATGGATCGGAAGCAAAATTCCGACTCGATTGAAACCTTGACGTGAAAGAAAACAAAACGCCGAAATGAAACAGATCTTCGCGCCCTATCTCTCGCTGATGAAGCCTCGCTTGAGCACGCTCGTGCTCCTGACGTCGGCGTGCGGCGCAGCGGTCGCTCCGAAAGAAGCTTCGTTCGGACTCACGCAGTGGATCCTGCTGCTGTTCGGCACGATGGGAATCGTCGGCGCCGCCAACGCGCTCAACTGTTATCTCGAACGCGATGTCGACGCGCTCATGGAACGCACGCGCGAGCGTCCGCTCGTCACCGGCGAACTCGCCCCGATGAACGCATTGATTTTCTCGATTGTGCTCGCCGCGATTTCACTCGGAATGCTTGCCGAACTCAACCTCAAGACGATGCTCTTGGGCTTCCTCGGATTTCTTTCTTACGTCGCCATCTATACGCCGATGAAACGCAAAAGCATGGGCGCGCTTTTCACCGGCGCGATTCCCGGCGCGATTCCTCCGCTCATGGGATGGGCTGCGGTTCGCAACGACTTGGAGCTCGGCGCCTGGATCATGTTCGGTATTCTCTTTTTCTGGCAACTTCCGCACTTCATCGCGATCTCGCTCTTCCGCCAGGAAGAATACGATCACGCCGGACTCAAAACCGTTTCCGGTACTCTCGGTCCGCAGAATGCCATGCTCCAGATGATCTTCTGGACCGGCGTTCTCGGCATCGTGAGCGTTCTTCCCGCTTTCTTCGGACTCGCGAGCCCGCTCTACTTCGGCGGCGCGACCCTTCTCAGCCTCGCCTTCCTCGTTCCCTGCCTGATGGGACTCAAAGAAGGCCAGCATTCACCATGGGTACGTACCGCATTCTTCGGGTCGCTGGCTTATCTGCCGATCGTCCTCGGAATGTGGGTCCTCGATCAGAGACTTCAGCATTGGATTGGGATTTATGTGGGGCAATAACAACATGATCAAACACTCACTCGTCAAAGCAACTCTCGGACTGGCGCTCGTTCTCGGCGGAGGAGCCGGACTTTCGTTCCTAAGTCCCGCCGCACACGCGCAGACCGAAGAGACTTTTCATAAACAGAACAACAACCACGACCAAGTGCACGCGCACGGTACCGTTGAAACGCGCCCCTTCCTCGAAGCCTACGCTCCTCCGAAGAGCATCAGCTCTTACGGTCATCGCATCGACTGGCTCTTCGAGTACACCTCGTGGGTCGCCTTAATCTTCTTCCTGCTAATGACCGGCGCACTCTTGTACTTCTCGATCCGTTACCGCGCGCGTCCCGGCCATAAGGCCTATTACACCCATGGAAAAGCGAACGCGTCCGAAAAATGGGCGCCGAAGATGCTCGATCTCGCGGTCTTCATCTCGCTCGACTTGGTTCTCGTCGGATCGTCTTATCTCCACACCCGCGACTTCATCTGGAACTACCCCGCCGGTCCCGATGTCGTGCGCATCCAAGTCATGCCCCAGCAATGGGTTTGGAACTTCCGCTACCCCGGCAAGGACGACGTTTTCGGTACTGAAGACGACATCGTCACCATCAATGACATGCGCATTCCTAAGGATCGTCCCGTGATGGTGCAGATCATGTCACGCGACGTGATCCATGGTTTCTACATCACGAACGTCCGCGCCCAGATGGACGCGATCCCCGGCAGCGTGACGCGTTTCTGGTTCGATGCCAACACGGTTGGCGACTACGAGATCGCCTGCGCGCATCTCTGCGGAACCGCCCACTACAAGATGAAGGGCTTCCTGAAGGTCATGGAAGACGCCGACTTCAAGGCGTGGTCGAGCGAATTGTCCGATTACGCCAAAGTCGCCTACGACCCGAAAGACCCCTCGATCAAGTGGGGCTGGAACTGGGCTTTCAGCCAAAAGTAAGCCGCGAATTTTAGGTTATTGAGGAAAGAATATGAGCAGCACAGACACCACCCACGCACAAGGTCTCTTCAATCATCACGACGATCACCTGCACCCGCCGCCGTCGTCGTTCTGGACGAAATACGTTTTCAGCTTCGACCATAAGGTCATCGCGAAGCAGTTCCTGATCTTCGGCCTCTTCTGGGGTTTCGTCGGCGCGCTGATGTCGGTCATGATCCGTTGGTGTCTGGCGATGCCGGGCATGCCCTTCCCGATCTTCGGACATCTCTTCTTCCCCTCGTCGGGCGGCGTGATTCCTCCCGACTTCTACAACTCGCTCTTCACGATGCACGGAACGATCATGATCTTCTTCGCGCTGACGCCGATCATCATCGGCTTCCTCGGCAACTACTCCATCCCGCTCATGATCGGTGCGCGCGACATGCTTTTCCCCTGGCTCAACATGGCGAGCTTTTGGGTCTCGGTCGCTTCCGGCTGTCTCATCATGTACTCAATCTTCGTTCCGATGGGCCCCTCGGCCGTCGGTTGGACGTCGTACCCCACCCTCGCCCACAGCCAGTGGTCCGTTGGTCCAGGGCATTCGCTCTGGCTCGTCGCCCTTTTTCTCGCGGGCACGGCCTCCATCATGGGCGCAGTGAACTACATC
>JBDSDI010000189.1:0-4364 GCA_039920645.1 Bdellovibrionota bacterium
CTTTCGACCTTGGTCGACAAGTCGATCTTCGCGATCAGCGCCCAACTTGATCTCATCGAGGTCGCGCCGAAAGTTCCTGAAGCGCCCAAAGAAAAACCCGAAGATGCTCTTCCTATGGATCTGCGCATCGGAACCCTCGACCCCGACGAACTTATTCAGCGTTACGCGGATCCCGAAACCCAAGCCAAAATCGGCAGCTTCTTGAGCGGCTACCGCATTCAAAAAGCCACGCTTACCGTCGGTCTTACGAACGGCGTGAGCGACGACGTCAAGACGATGGTTGAAACCTGGCTCAAGACGCGCACGTCGCAAGAATTCGGCGGCATCGGCGCCGGATCCGTCAGCTTCGTCAAACAGAAGCAAAAAAAATTCATCGAACAACTGAGCGAGTTCCAAGGTCTCGCCGGACAAGGCCTGATTGCCATCGCAATCATTATGGGCGCCCTCCTCTGGATGATTTCGCGCAAAGGTGCCTCCAGTGACGTCGTCAACAAAGGACAACTTCAGTCTGAACAAGGTGGCGCTTCGGCGCAGTCCGCTTCGAATACCGCATCGGGCGACCTCAGCACCAAAACTAGCAACTCCGATTCGGAAGACACGCGTCTGCATAGCGAAATCGCATCCTACAGCCAAAAGCTCGCCGAACTCGGCAAGTCGCTCTCGTCCGACACCGAAGCCGTGCTGCGCTCCTGGTGCGAAGAAGGCGAAACCGGAAAACTCAAACTCGCCTGCTTCACCGAAGCAGCCGGTCGTTCGCTCGGACGCCTACCGATTCCCGTCGACGCGATCCAGGATCTCACCAAAATTTTTGCTACGATGTCCGAAATGCCCACGAAGGAGAAGCGCGATCTCCTTAACAAGGCCTATTGGGATCTCATCTCCGCCGTCAACCTCGGTGCCGATACGCTCAAGCGTCCTTTCGGATACCTCGCGACACTAAACGTAGAAGCGATCGGTCAGGCACTCATCGAACAAAACACCCGCATGAAAGCACTCGTCAGTCTGCACATGCCCGTCAAGCTTCGCCAAGGATTCTTGCAGTCCGTCGATCTGGAAACCAAGAAGCTGCTCGTTCAAGAAGCGGCGAACCTCGGGTCCATTCCCGCCGCGCAGTACAAAGAGCTTGAGAATCAGTTCAAAATGCAGCTCTCCGGTGGAGAAGCGCGCCAAGACATGGTCGCCTTCGACGTCGCCCTCGAGAAAATGGCCGAGGCCCTCTCTCCTCTGGAAGAAATTTCTGTCATGGGAGAAATCCAAGGCAGTGGCATCCAGCGCTACCGCAACGCGATTCCTTCCTTGGCCTTCCTCGGTCAGTGGCCCGACGATAAACTCACTTCGCTCTTGTCGAACGTGATGCCGAATGAGATCGTCGCCTACCTGCGCACGCGTCCGGATCTTGAGAATCGTATTATTGCCCTGAGTCCTCCCATGGCCGGAGCGGTCGCGCAAGACGAACTCAAACGCGCCGACGCCATGTCGGACGACGACAAGAACCGCATTCTCATCACTCTGCTCGATCGCGTGAAAGCGCTCGTCGATCAAGGCGAAGTCAATCTCAAAGCGATCTTTGCGGAAGCATCGAATACCCCCGAGGGTAGTGGCGATGGCGAACAGAATGCAGCCTAAGCGTTACGTTCGCACGATCTTCTTCGGATCCGCGCTGCTCGCAAGCGCATCCGTGAAGGCCGCTGATTTTCGTCTGGGCGTAAACCTCGGCTTCGGTGGCGCCGGCATCACGATGCTGCGCAATCTCGGCACTGACTCAGAACCGAAAATCGCAACCGTTCAACGTGCTCAAGGCCCCGGCGTCTTGAACCTCTCGGTCGATCAGATTCTCACAAAAAGCTGGGCCGTCTCGTTCGAGCATTCGCGAGGCTTCACCCTCGCCCCCTTCTCGAGCCGCGTGCACTTCACCGGCATCGCCGGCCGCTACTACATTACCCCCTCGCTGGATCCACTCCCGGGGCCGTCCGACGAAACCGTCCTGCGCATCAAGCGCATCGCCTTCTACGTCGGTGCCTCGACGGGCGTCGCCATCGGCACCGTCACTCTCGAAGGTGACTTGGTTCCCTCCGTGACGAGCTCTGGCATTTACTTCGGGGGCAAAGGCGGAGCGGAATACGCGATCTCGACGAGCATGGGCATTCGCACCGAGATCAACTATGCGTTGACGCTTTCGTCATCCGGAAAAAACCCCTCGAACATGACGCTCTTCGGAGCCCAGCTCGGTGTCTTCTTCTTCCTCTAGAAAACTCGCGCCCAAGCAACGCTGCTAGCGCCATTTCTAAAGTGAGCGCTGAGCTTATTTCTTTTTGGCTTGCGGCAGATCGAGCGGCAACGGCTCGGGATCTTTTACAGATGCCGGCGCGACAGGAGCCATCTTAGGATCGTGGACCGAAGGTCCTGGATAATAGAGACGGAAGCCCGCATAGATGCGGTTCGGATTCTTGATGAGCTGAGGGTTGTTGTGCCAGAGCACGCGCCACTTCGCGATGCTGCCGTAGAGCCAGCGCGAAATCTTGGTGAGCGAATCCCCCAGACGAATCGCGTAGGGACGACCCTTGTGACTGACCTTGACGGCGCCGTGAGTGGAGATCTCCAGTTCCGTTCCCGGAACGAGGTGATTGAAATCGGCGATCTTAGACTGGTTCTGTTTCAGGATCTCGCGCCAGCGGTAGACGCTTCCCGTGAACTGAAAGGCGAGCTTCATGAGCGTGTCGCCCTTCTTGGTGCGATAGTGCACGACCTCGCCCGTAAGCGGCGTCGGATCGCTTAATGTGGTCGTAGCTTCTGCACCCGCGGAAGCCGGCGCATCGGGATCGTTGAGCGCAGCAACCTCCATGAGGTCCATGGAGATCTCGGCGTCCTTCGTCATCGACTCGACGCGATTGTCGGCCGCGAAAGGACGATCTCCCGTTCCTGCATCCGGCGTGGTCGTCGCGCAGCCGTAGGCAATGAGGCCTCCGCTCAGCAACGAACTCCACAGCAGCGGACGATGGCCTCTACGTTTCAAAAAATACGTCCCCCTGCTTTCTTCGCGGACGGAGGCGGAGGAGGAATAACAATTTCAACGCGATTCTTTTCGGCGAGCTGAGCAACGACTGCAGCTTGGGCGCTCAATTCACGTCCAGAGGCCTCGATCAAAGGTTTCAGGAAATCTCTTTGCTCGAAGAACTGGCGAAGTGTTGCTTCGAGCGAAGCGCGCTCGACGGAACCCGTCGTGAGTTTTAGGAGCTGAGTTTCGATTCGGGAAATTTCAAAATGGGTAAGAGCAAGCGTGTCCTTGAGCGGGTGCAAAGTCTTGGAGGCACGCAATTCATCGGCCAGCTTATGGCAGGCACGATTCAGATCTTCTTTTACCGATCCCAGCAGCTTCGCGTAACCACGCAGCTGGAATTCATGTTTATTGTTTTGGGCTTCGCGGGTTTCGTCGCGAGATTCCTGCTTGCGACGCGTACGATCCAGTTCATCTTCGCTCTGGCGAAGCTTGCGAAGACTTTCATCGAGCTGTTTGGCTAGCTGATCGCGTTCCGCCTTATAGTCGCGACTGTTCTGCGTCGTGCGCATCTGCAGTTCTTTCAACGACTCGACGAGTGTCTGCTGAGAAGCGGCGATCACGCGCGAATCATCGCGCTCGATCTGACGTTCGGCGATGCTGCGTTTCAGTCTTTGATTCTCGCTTTGCATCGCGCGTAAGCGCTCACGCAGCTCCAGAGTTTCCGATTTCGGGGCCGCATCTTTCGCGTGACCATCCATCGAATCCTGCAGAATCGTTCGAATTCCTGACGAGAAGCTCTTAGTCTCCATACGTTCTTATCGGAAACTCCGGAGCGGAGCTGAAGGGTGCGCCAAAATCCTGCCGCCGGATTTCCCGCTTGTAACGCAGAGTCGACCCGTTAGAATTGAATGCTCAAGATGTCCTCATACACGCCGGATACCGAAGCCCAGCCAACGAAGCGGACGCTCTGGTACCTCTTTATCGACAATGCGCATCAAGGTCCCTATACCACTGAGGATATCTTCCTACGGCTGCAGCAAGGCGAGATCGGATACGAGGACTACATCTGGAAAGAGGAGATGGACTCATGGGTCCAGATCGCCGACCTCCCCGCGCCCCTCGGAAAAAGCACCGTCCGACAATCCCTAAAAACTCCTGGTGCGACGCTCCAACCCGAGCAGCGCCTGCGAACTTTACTCCGCGAACAGACCTCCGACTGGACCAGCAAACGCCCTGAGGTCAATTTCCGCAAATACCGCCCGCTCTGGAAAACCCGCCGTTTTGCCGCTGCCGTAGCCATAGTGGTCATCGGCGGCGCGACGCTCGCCGGCCTCCCGACGCTGCAGAGAATGATGCGCGCCGATCA